>NZ_JAOTGL010000010.1:0-63894 GCF_044427045.1 Streptococcus sp. 2022WUSS135 | reverse complement strand
ACTATTTCAAGAACTTAGTCAAAGACAAATTGACAAGTAAAGAGGGAGCCCGCATTTATGCCAAACGCAAGGTGGATGTCGAACCTGTATTTGGTAGGATGAAGGGTGTTTTTGGCGTGCGCAGAGTTCATGTCAGAGGTCAAAAAGTGGTTGAAACTGAGATTGGATTCCTCCTAATGAGCATGAATCTCACGAAATTGGCGAAGAAATTAGTCCATGATAATAGAAACAAAAAGAAAAACACAAATAGTTCGGCTGGATTTCATCAAAATCAGCTTGAATCTATCTGTGTTTTTTATTTACTGGCTAGTTTTTGCTCAGCCTCTTTTGCGTTTTAGAGTTCGTCATCCTTAACTGCATTTAACCAATCGGCCGCAGCTTTGGCGGTACTTTCGAGGGCACCTTCTTTGAACGGTGATTGGAGGTTTGCGGCTTCAACCACTTGCAAGAAGGACTTGGTACCACCCAAATCACAGATGCGGATGTAGTCTTCCCAAGCCTTTTCATCGTGATCTACCTGCGTACGTTTCCAGAATTGAAGGGCACAAACTTGGGCCAAGGTGTAGTCAATGTAGTAGAATGGACTAGCAAAGATATGACCTTGACGATACCAGAAGATACCGCGGTTGAGGGCTTCTGACTCAGAATAGTCACGGTCTGGCAAGTAGAGGTCTTGGAGTTTTTTCCAAGTTGCCTTGCGTTCTGCTGGTGTCATTTCTGGATGTTCATAGACTTCGTGCTGGAAGTGGTCCACCAAGACACCGTAAGGCAAGAAGAGTAGGGCGCTTGCCAAGTGGGTGAATTTATACTTATCTACTTGTTCCTTGAAGAAACGGTCCATCCACGGCCAAGTCATAAATTCCATAGACATGGAGTGGATTTCACAGGTTTCATAGGTTGGCCAGACAACTTCTGGACTTTGGATCCAACGGGAACGATAGACTTGGAAGGCGTGACCTGCTTCGTGGGTCAAGACATCAATATCACCGCTGGTTCCGTTGAAGTTAGAGAAGATAAATGGGCTCTTGAAGTCAGGGATATAGGTACAGTAGCCACCGCTGTTTTTGCCTGGTTTTGCAACCAAGTCCAAGAGTCCATGCTCAATCATGAAGTCAAAGAATTCGCCTGTTTCTGCGGATAATTCGCGGTACATGTCTTGGGCTTGGCTGACGATAAAGTCAGGGTCACCTTGAGGAACAGCATTTCCATCCAAGTACTCAAGGTTGAGGTCGTAGTGCTTGAGGCCTGGAACTTGCAAGCGATTGGCTTGGCGTTGACGCAGATTTTGTACAATCGGTACGATGTGTTTGAGGATTTCTTCACGGTACACCTTGACCATGTCACGATTGTAGTCGAAACGGTTCATCTTGAGGTAGCCGTATTCTACATAATCCTTGAAGCCAAGTTTGTGGGCGATTTCTGTGCGGACTTTGACCAACTCGTCGTAAACACGGTCAAAATCAGCTTCCTTGCTTTCAAAGAAGGCAGTTGTAGCAGCAGACGCAGCCTTGCGGACCTCGCGGTCGGTTGATTGACCGAATGGCCCCATTTGTGCCAGGTTGTAGGTCTGACCTTGGAAATCAATCTCTGCACCAGCAATCAGTTTGCTGTACTCATCGGTCAATTCATTTTCCTTTTGGAACAAGGGAATCACATCAGATGAGAAGGTCTTGAGCTTGTTTTCTGCCTGCATGAAGAAGGTTTGAGGCAAGATGTCTGAAAGCTCTTCCTTGTATGGCGTTTGTACAATGACACGGTAGTAGTTGGTGGTCAATTCTTCAAAGAGTGGCGAATATTCATTCCAAAACTTGGTTTCTTCATTGTAGAACTCATCGTTCATGTCGATAGTATGGCGGATCATCCAGAGGTTGTACTGGGTATCGATCAAGTTGAGTAATTTTGTAACGGCTACCACAAGTGTACGAGTTGTTTCCAAGTCACTTGCCTGAGCCAACTGGTCTGTCAGGTCAGAAAAATGTGCTTTAATTGTCTCATAGTCCGGACGAACATAGGTATAGTCTGAAAATTTCATAGGTTTCTCCTTTTGCATTATTACCTACTATCTTACTCTTTTTGAAAACGTTTGGCAAATCTGGACCCGTCCATGTTCACAAGTCTTTCTATTTATGGTAAAATGTAGGAGATTATTAGAAAAATGAGGTTGTAGACATGTCTAAATTTTTAGTTTTTGGTCACCAAAATCCTGATACAGATGCCATTGCATCATCATACGGCTGGGCTCACTTGGAGCGCGAAGTTTTTGGCCGTGATGCGGAAGCTGTAGCCCTTGGAATGCCAAATGAAGAAACAGCTTTTGCGCTTGATTATTTTGGTGTTACTGCACCGCGTGTGGTTGAGTCTGCTAAGGCAGAAGGCGTTAGCCAAGTCATCTTGACAGACCATAATGAATTCCAACAATCAATCGCAGACATTAAGGAAGTGGAAGTAGCAGCTGTTATTGACCACCACCGTGTCGCAAACTTCGAAACTGCAAATCCATTGTATATGCGTTTGGAGCCGGTTGGTTCAGCATCTTCTATCGCTTACCGTGCCTTCAAGGAAAATGGTGTGACGCCTCCAAAAGAAGTGGCAGGTCTCCTCTTGTCAGGCTTGATTTCGGATACACTCTTGCTCAAATCACCAACCACTCACGCAACAGATCCACAAGTAGCAGCTGAATTGGCTGAAATTGCTGGTGTGAACTTGGAAGAATACGGCTTGGCACTCTTGAAAGCTGGAACTAACCTTGCCAGCAAGTCAGCAGAAGAATTGATTGACATCGATGCAAAAACCTTTGGTTTGAACGGAAATGACGTGCGTGTAGCTCAGGTCAACACTGTGGACATTGCAGAAGTCTTGGAACGCCAAGCAGAAATCGAAGCAGCCATGACAGCAGCATCAGCAGCAAACGGCTACTCTGACTTTGTTTTGATGATTACAGACATCGTTAACTCAAACTCTGAGATCCTTGCGCTCGGTAGCAACATGGACAAGGTAGAAGCAGCCTTCAACTTCAAGTTGGAAAACAACCACGCTTTCCTTGCAGGTGCCGTTTCACGTAAGAAACAAGTGGTGCCACAATTGACTGACGCTTTCAACGCCTAATGAATTTTTCTACCTACTCCAACGTGAAGTCGGTAGGGAGGCATTACCTAGCACCTTCGGGTGCTTTTTTTATTGTGAGGATAATCATGTTTTATGAAGTGATAGTTAACAAAATAAACAAGTGGCATCATGACAAATAAACCCACTCTTATTTAATACTCTTCGAAAATCAAAATCAGACGTTGTTGACTTGATTTGATGAACTTCAGTTCTATCTGCATCTGCGTCGCCTAGTCTGATTTTGATTTTCATTGAGTATAAGTTGACGAATTAAAGCGAGCACTCCGAGATAAAAACAATGATCTGCATCATAGAAAAATTCAGGCGATTGTTCTTTACTTTGAATGTGCCATAACTTAGAAATTGTATTTACAAGTAATAAAAGAAAAACTGAATGACTATGAGAACCAGCAAAGTTTTTGCGAAATGTAGCATACTATTTATTACAGGCAACTGTGAAACAGATAAAAAACTAATGAAAAACAATGTTCTATGAGATGTTTTTTTTATAATTAAACTAGGACAATATGTGTCGTTAATTGTTAATACAGATATAAGGAGAAAAGATGAATAGCAAGATTTTTTCGTTGAGAAAAAGTAAGGTGGGTTTAGTTTCGGTGGCAATTGCTTTTCTATGGATTGGCACAGGGATGAATACGGAAACCGCAATGGCTGAGGAGACTGACTCTACAGCTCTTGAAACTCAATTAGAAAGCACGGAAACATCGCTTACCAATACAGTTTCGGAAAATGCTGAAGCTGAGGAAGTGACTGATGAGGTACCGAGTGAAGAAAAAAAATCGGAAGAGATGGAGGATATGGAGGAAGAACTTCCATTTATTGAAAACCATCTAGAGGTTGCTCCGATTCAAGCTGGAGATCAAACCATCTCAGGGAATACCACTCCTGGTGGATATGTAGCGATTACGATAGATGGGGAAGCCATTACTTCTATTGAGAATATTTTGGAAGCAGATGATAAGGGAGATTTTTCTTATCGGTTGAGTAAACCGCTTGCTCACAGCCAAACTGTGGAAATTAGTGCTTTGCCGAAACAGTTTTGGACTCTAGAGGCAGATTCTGAAGAGCGTAAGGTAGTGGTGAGGACTAATCGACATCCAGAGGCTTATGAAATTCCAGCAAAAAGATTAGAAAAAACATCTACTGGAATGCATCAAGTGTTCATCGAACCAGTTTTTGAACATACGAGCAAAGTTATTGGTCATACCTCTGTCAAAGGTTCAGTCTATCTATCAATAAATGGTAGTTTTGTCTCTGATAAGACACTAATTGATCCTAAAGATGGACGATTTGAGGTTACTTTTTCCGAGAGTTTAGCAGGTTCAAAATTTAAAGCAGATGATAGATTGGTTTTGTCTTTTGTATCAGAAGATGGTCAGCCGGTGATTACTAATACTATTGTAAAACCATTGGTAAAAGAAAAAGTATCTTCACAAATGACAGTAAAACCTTTATCAAGTGCGACTTCAGTTTTGGAAGGCACTACATTTCCTTTAGGTCGTGTACATCTATACAATGCTGATACTTCAGAGTTTATCATGGAAGCCATTGCTGATGAGACAGGTCACTATAAAATTGCTTTGCCTGCCCTACAATCAGAGGATAAGTACTACAGATTGACTCACAATCAACAAGAGGATTTGGTATCTGTCCATCTTGATACAGTTGATGGTTCAAGTATATTATTGGATAAATCTGTTATGGCATCTTTAGCAACTTATTTACAAGATGCAGATATGGATGAAGCGACAGATGAAGCTCCTATCATTGTACCTAAACTGCATAATAAAAAAGATTATATTGTCGGTCGAACGATATATCTTAATGCCTATGTTCGCATGGTTTCGTCAATCAAAGGAAAACAGTATCCTCCAGTTCAAGTGGACGAATTAGGATTTTTTGGCTTCCAAATTCAAGATTTACAATTGCCTTTTGAGAAAGGTGAGAGAATTCGCTTTGAAATCATTGACCCGGTTACAAATAATATCATCGCTAGTAAGGAAGAAGTTGTAGGGCAATATTTGGAAGATGAAGACGTGACGGATTTGCCATTTCAAGTAGAAAAAGTCACTACAGATCATGGTTACATCAGTGGCAAAACAGCTCCAGATGTAATGATTGAACTAGTATCAACTCAGAATGGTGAGGAGATAATTGGTAAAACTTCAACTGATTCAACCGGTCGATTTGAATTTGATTTGGGCAGTCGTGTTTTAAAAAATGGAGAAACCTTATCGTTTAGAGCGTTTGATAAAGAAGGTGAACAGGTAGCTTGGGAAGTCGTAACGGTTCAAAAAGGAAATGGTCACCGCATTAATAAACCAGATAAAAAGGACGAGAAGGAAGAGCAACCTAGCAAAGAAATTACCAAAAATATCGAGCAATCAGATACACTTGAACAAACTATTTTGCCACCTGTGCGCCAAACGCTGACTGACAAAAAAGTAGAGCAAAAAGCAGAGACATCAAAAGAAGAAACGGTTTCTATTTTTGATAATTCGAAAAAAGATATGCCTACTAAGCAAGAGAAAATAGCTCGTACTGTAAGAGACGAAGGGACAAAAGGAAACGTATCTGTGAGAACCAACTCACATGATAGTGGTGAGAATACCCAAGTTCAAATCCTGCCTAAGACCGGTGAAAAAACGAGCTTGGTTGCTAATATAATGTTGTCAATCGTATTATTCTTATTTGCTCTATTTATTGGCAAGAAAAAGATAACAGAAAGTGAGTAAAAGGTGATGACAAAGCTCTCTCAAAATTTCATTTGCGACAGATGAGAGGCATTGTGTAGCTTTAAATTAAAAGAGTTAAAATTTTTCTTTCAATGAATTATTTGCTTATAGAGGTGAAAGTAGAATTTGAAGACTCATTGCAATATTTATCACTCGTATAAATGTGTGTGATAACAGACTTAAAGACCAATTATCATTTTTTGAATAGAACAAACATAAACAAACGATAGAGAAAAAACAAATTCTGTTTTTAAATTATATGGTAGAATGGATTATGTAGTAATAGACTCGCACATTTTGTGATATGGTCATTGTTAATGAGAAATAGGAACTTTGAGTTGTAATCATGCTTGCTTGACTTGATAGGTGAAGTAAGCAGTTAACAGAAGGACTTAGGCACCTTATGAATACACAAGGTGCCTATTCTTTTCCCAAAAGCTCTACGCTTGTTGAACAAAATGATACTAAAGTTATTTACCATTGACATCCATACTTCCTTTTTTGAAAATACCTAAAGAAGGTCGAAAATACATTCTAAATTTATAGAGAACAGGGAGAAGATATCATAATGAATCATCCAAAATTCACTTTGCGGAAGCTATCAATTGGACTTGTTTCGCTGGGAGCGGGGGTAGCTTTATCGGGAACGCTCTATCCTCAAAATACTGTGACAGTATATGCAGAAACACCTACTTTGGAAAAAACTGCGGAGACAGATAGCACTTCTCTGATTATGCCTACTGCCGTCGTTGAAGACCCTAAATTTGCCCAAGCTAATGAAAACAAGGAAGTAGAGGTGGCTGACTCCTCTTCTACTTCGGACTTACCAAAATCGAATGAAGAAACTACTTCTCCTGAGACATTAACGAATAAAAACGCTTCAGAATCAGAAGTGAAAGTTGCTGAAAACACTAGTTCTTCTGAAGAAAAAGCAACAGAAAAAGAAGAACCAGCCGTTCGGTATGAGGAGAAGGAAGTAGATGACTATTCTACTAATGTTGAAAAACCAACTGAAACAGTATCTAGTACAGTGGACAAAACTCCCAAAGAGCTTTTTACAGTTTCTCGAACAGCAGAAGTGAATCAAGATGGAGTTGTCACAGTAACAACTCAAATTGTGCCGAAAGAAATTGATAAGGGTGCAGAAATAGTTGTCTTGGTGGATACATCTAAAAAAATGGATGAAGAGGCTAAAAAAACAGCTAAAGATAACATTGTGAAGCTTGTCAAAGAAATGACTGCCCCAACCAATGATTATAATTCTCGTAACTCTGTGCGTGTAATCGGTTTCAATCGCAAGTTATCTGAAGCTCAAGAGGTTAACAGTACTAATGTAGAAACTACGGTTGAGAAACTTTTCACTGATGCTGAACAAAATTACAATTGGGGCGTAGATATGCAGGGAGCAATCCATGAAGCACGTCGTATTTTAGAAAGCGAGAAATCAGGGAAACGCAAACATATTGTACTTCTGTCACAAGGGGAGTCTACATTTAGTTACGATCTATCGGACGATGTGAAGTCAAAGCCTACATATAAAAATATAAAGGAAGATAAAGTGGTGCACACCAATCCACTCTTGCCTTGGCCATTTACATTTGATGTGACAGTCCGCAGAGCAAATTTGTTGGATGATGCACAGAGTTTAATAAAATTCTTGGATAAGATTGGTATTACCCGGTTTAATAAGGCCTTAGAGGGAGTATCCACTGTAGCAGGATTAACTAAAATTCTTGGAGCATTTGTAAAAAATCCGTTAGACTATATTGACTTAGCTGATATTGATAGTTCCAAATTAGAAGAACAAAAATTCAATTATGAGAAACAAATTGGTGAGGGATACCATTTCCGTAGCTTTTATGAACGTAAACTTGATCCATTGCCATTTAAAGACGCTATTGTAAAGAAAATAAAGGATAATTTAAAAACAGAATTAGATAAGGCTGCATTGCCTACAAATACTCTCAGTTATATCGGTAAAAAGCTTGGTTTGACAAATACCTCTGAAAAAGCAATTGACTTGTTTGCAAATTCCCTCGTTGATTACATTTTCTACGGTCGAAAAAATGTCTTTTACAATCATAACCTCTCTGCTCAGGCAGAAGCAAAGATTGCTACTGAGAAAGGGATTCATTTCTACGCTGTTGATGTAACAAAGAATGATGAACAAAAGAATAAATTTGATGACTACTTGAAAAAAATGTCTGGGGATAAGGGCGAGTTTTTAAGTGTTGATGAGAATGTTGCAGAAAAATTTAAAGATGTATTGACTAAAGTGACATTGGTAGATACTCTTGAAGATGATGTTGAAATTGTTAAAGAACCTCAAGACCCTAAAGTAAATATTAAAAAGAATTCTTCACCGTCCTGGCTATCATGGTTCTCTAGCTCGAAAACAACTATTACCTTGGATCTTAATAAAGCTGATTTAATCAAGGCTTATCAAACTAACGAACCAATTTCTTTAACTTATCAGTTACAATATAAAGGTAAGAAAAACAGAAATTCTCAAAAACTTGTAAGTACAGAAATTAGTCATACCATTAATGATAAAAACAAAGAGAAAAAGTATTCTTCCAAAATAACTCTTAACCATGAAACTAAGAAAGTTTCGGTTCCTGTTCCTATTGAGCCGAAAGCCACAGATAAGGTAGTAGACAAGTCAACAGTATCAAAAGTAGAAAATGTGACGCCTATGGTGACACCTGAAATACCTAGACAGACAGAACCAAATGTTCCAGAAGCAACTCAACCGATGAAACCAATTGAAAATGATGGTATAGACAAACCAGAGTTGGTTATTCCAAAAGCAACGGACAATATTATTACTCCAGACTCAGCTCTTCCAATGCAACCAGAATCACCTAAAGAGACCGGAAAACCAGGCAATAATGTTGAGCTAGAATCACCTAAGCCTATCGAAGACTCAACCGATGATTCAGCAAATAAACCAGACTCAACAACTCCGAAAACAACGGACAATATTATTATTCCAAATCCCACTCTTCCAATGAAGCCAGAAACAGCTGAAGAGACCGAAAAAACGGAAATTAATGTTGAGCCAGAATCACCTAAGCCTATCGAAAAACCAACCGATGATTCAGCAAATAAACCAGAATTGGCAACTCCGAAAACAACTGATAATATTATTATTCCAAATTCCACTTTTCCAATGAAGCCAGAGTCAACTGAAGAAATTGGTGAAACAGAAAACAATGTTAAACCAGAATTGTCTAAGCCTATCGAAGATACAGACAGTTCAGCAGGTACACAAAAATTGGATATTCCAAAAGTAATGGATACCCCAGATTTGTCTCGCCCAATGAAACCAGAGTCAACTGAAGAGATTGGTAAAGCAGAAAATAGTGATATTCCAGATTCTTCTAAGACTATTAAAGATTCAGATAACTCTGCTCCAATTTCTACTATCAAGGATAAAGTGAATGCCGAAACGGTGGCAAATCAGGTAGAGCTTGCTATGAATCAGAAATCACGTCCTTCTGAAAATATGGAGAAAGTATCTAGTGTGAATCGTTCAAACGAGAAGTCAAACTCGCTTCCATCTACTGGACAAGCTGATTCTCCAATCTATACGTTAACTGCCCTCTCTCTTCTTGTAGGAGCTCAGGTACTTTATCGTACAAAACGTAAGCAAGAATCGAAGTAAATGTTGGTCGTGTAATTTCTACTTGTATATACATATGGTTAATAGAGTAGAGATTATGCCTATAATAGTGATTGAATTGTTTTACCCTCCGTACAGATCCAAGTTTTAGGAAATCTTTGGAGATTGAATATAAAACGAGCCATTCGCAATAGCTGCAGAGGCTGAACTGGGAATGTAGAATAAATCTGTCAATCTATACTAGGCTGAGATGAGATATGGTTATTGATTCTGAGAAGTATAGTTGGGTATAAACATAAATTTCAATAAAAATATTGAGATAAGTCATATAATAAAACGCATAAAATCAACGTTCTTAGCAACACGATTTTATGCGTTTTTTGGCACTCTTTTCTCTAAATTACACAAAATAAACCACCCGTTTTCACGGGTGGTCATGACTAGTAGGGATCCACTCAGTCTTTGGTGATATGAGGATAGCTTGTGTTCAAATTATCTGTTAGATAACTAGTATAGAATATATGATAGAATAGTTAAACCGATAACATCAGCCACAGCATGTGCTAGGAAAAATGGTAATAAATTTTTAGGTTTTATTTTTTGATAAAGTAGATAGAAAATAGTTCCTAGAATTAAGCCTAAACCGAGTGCACTAATTAAACCTTGATAGGTATGGAAACTGCATCGAATAATTAACGAATATAAAAATGCCCATTTTGCATATTTAGGGTTAACCAGTAAGCACAGGTTAAGGAAGAAAATTTCTTCATAAAATCCGTTCAACAATGAGTACAAAATCAGTGATAAATCAATGTTAGGAAATAGTTGAAACATGGATGGAGTATTGGAAGCTAGAAACTGATAGGATACTAGATGATAGATATCCAAGCATAATGCAGAGAAAATAAATAAAGCAACAGCTTGTAATGGAACCCAAGGAGTAATAAAAATATGTTTTTTCCAAATTGAGAAATCAAAATTTCGGAGTAATAGATAGAAGATGGCTATTGTGAGCCAAACTAACTGTAGAGCCAAAGCCTTATAATTGTCCATTGGTGAAAATGTCAAATTTTCTTGAAGAGTTGTAGTTTGATTTTGTAAGGCTATGTATTGGAGAGTAGAGTTGATGATCCCATCTCCAAATAAAATAATTGTTAGAATGAGAATATCAAACCATTTTAATACGGTTAATTTTTTTGAACTCCACATAATGGGATAGCTCCTTTCATTTTTGTTTAGTTCAGTTTATCAAACTAACCTATATATGTCCTTGGTTTTATCTGTTTTTTATCTGTTTTAAACAAAAGAAGTCCAAAGAAAGCTGAAATAGCAGAACATGGTGCTCTATTTATCTATGATAGAGTTGCACCATTGTACGAATCGGTATATAATTGAAGTATAATAATATTTTATAATAGAACTTTACGAGGAGGTATAAAAATGTCAAGGATCTTGGTTGTCGAGGATGACATAGTTATTAGTCAAGTTGTTTGCGAGTTTTTAAAAGAACATGGTTATCAGGTAGAATCTGTTTTTGATGGAAAGGTTGCTTTAGAAAGGTTTCAAGAAGAACAATTCGATTTAATTGTTTTAGATATCATGATTCCGTCTATGACAGGTTTGGAAGTACTGAAGGAAATTCGCAAAACTTCTCAGGTTCCAATTTTGATGCTGACAGCCATGGGTGACGAATATACACAGCTTATCAGTTTCAATCAGATTATAAGTGATTATGTTGTTAAGCCTTTTTCACCAACTATATTGGTAAAACGGATTGAGAATATTTTAAGAGGAAAAGGAGATACAGATACCATCGAAATAGGAACAATTCTTATTCAACCAACTAGCGGAGCAGTTTATATGGAAGAAGAAGAAGTTCAATTGACGAAAAAAGAATATGAAGTTTTACTATATTTAGCTAAGCGACGTGGGAAAATTGTTAGTCGTGATAACTTGATGATGGGGATATGGGGATATACGGAATTGGATAGCCGTGTCTTAGATAATCATATCAAAAATATACGTAAGAAATTGCCGTCACTTCCTTTGAAGACAGTAGTTGGTCGTGGTTATCAAATAGAGGATACTTGATATGGGGATTGCTAGAAAAAATTTCCTAGTTGTTGCTGTGATGATTTCTTTCATCTCTGTAACATTGTTAGGGTTATTGTATTATGCCATGCCTATATATTATAATCAGGTTAAGAAACAGGAATTGAGACGCGATTATATGACTGTGGCTAAACAATTGGATGGGATGCCAGAAGCTAAGATTATATCTGAGATTGATGATTTCGACAGAAAAACTCCGAATATTATTATTAGTCTTTTTTCGAGTGATAGAGAAATTATTTATCCAGATCCCAATGATGAAATGGCTAAAAAGCATGAGAACGAGTATTTAGAAAATGGGGATTTTGATGAAATTGGTTCTTGGGGAGCCGAGATAACATCTGCAGAAGGAGTTACATATTATCTGTTATTTAATTATGGATTCCACTCATTATCTGATGTCAGTCAAACATTGGTAACTTTTTATCCATTCATATTGCTGTTGATTATTGTTCTGGCAGTTTCGGTAGCTTTTGTTTACAGTAGGTTATCCACTCGTAGAATAGCAAGAATTTCAGAAACAACAAGACGAATGCAATCGTTAGAGTCTGGAATCAGTTGTGCTGTTGTAGGAACTGATGAAATAACAACATTGGCTCAGGATATTAACAGCCTGTATAGCAAGTTATTGTCAAGTATCGATGAATTAAGAACGGAAAATGAACGTGCTATGGCACGTGAGAAGGAGAAGTCTGATTTCCTTCGTATCACATCACACGAATTAAAAACTCCAATAGCTAGTATGTTGGGGTTAGTTGAAGGCATGATTTATAATGTGGGGCCATTTAAGGACCATGATACATATTTAAAAAAATGCAAGGAAATCTTGCAGGAACAATCTGAGTTAGTTCATTCTATTTTAGAAGCGACAAATCTTGATATGGCTTTAAAGGAAAGCAGAGAACAAATCCGATTAGATCAGTTGATTGATTCCTCTTTAACAAGTTATCAGAGTTTGGCAGAGGTTAAGGGCTATCAATTTGAAGTAGAGCTATCACCGGTTCTTATTGAAGGAAATCCTGTTTATTTCTTAAAGGCTATTAAGAATATTTTAGATAATGCCTTTCGGTACTCATGTAAAGAGGCTATTATTCGTGTAGTACTACGCCAAAATCAATTAATAATCGAAAATCAGGTTGAACGTGTTTTAAGTGACGAGGAATTGGATCAAGTTTTTCGTCCATTCTATCGTCCAGACTACAGCCGTGATAAGAAAGATGGTGGCACAGGGATTGGTTTGTTTATTGTGCAGAAAATATTAGAAAAACACGGCTTTCCGTACACTTTTTATGCTTCTGATACACAAACTATGCGTTTTATGATTCATTTGCAATCACAAATTACAGCGAATAGCAATGAATTGATATAGGTAAAATTACAATAAAAGAGACATGATTTCATGCATTTTTGAAAACAGGTCTCTTTTATTGTGGTCTCAAATGGAAAATAGGAAAAAAACAGGAGAGGAATAGAATGGCGACAGTCTAACTTTGTATAATAAATGTGTTTGATAAAATCTGTTAAAATACAGGAGGGATTTATGATTGTTTTTTTGGTTATTTGTATTTTTTTAGTGAGAATCTATTTTTTGAAGATTTCAATTAAAAACGAAAAACGGATTTTGAAAAACGGCGGTTCAGAATTTGGTGTTCAAAATACTAAATTATTAACAGTTGTACATATTCTATTTTATTTATCATGTTTGATTGAAGCAGTAGTGCGACACACCAAGTTTGATACGCTTAGTAGCTTAGGTTTGATATTCTTGCTGTTTTCAATGGGAATGTTATTTTGGGTAACACGATTGTTAGGTGATATTTGGACAGTTAAGCTCATGTTGGTAAAGGATCATCGTTTTGTTGATCATTGGTTGTTTCGTGTTGTAAAGCATCCTAACTATTTCCTAAATATTATACCAGAATTAATCGGTTTAGCTTTATTGTGTCATGCAACATATAGTTTTCTCATCTTATTCCCAGTCTACATGGTTATCTTATACAGACGTATTCACGAGGAAAATAACTTGTTGAAAACAGTGATTATTCCAAACGGAACTGTGCAGTCTGCATCAGAGATAACTGGAAGTAATTAAAGTTTGCTAAATAATAATAGTGATATTGTTTGAAACTAGGATACCGCTCTAATTAGAGTTGATGAGTAAGTTTACATGATTCAGTTTTCATATTTAAAAGTGGTACCATATGTATAAATTGGCTTCTGTCAGTTGTATATTATAAAGAAACTCTTGCAAAAGTGTATGTTGCAAGAGTTTCTTTATTGCTACGAGAGGCTATGGATGTTTACGGTTTCTCTACGGAGAATGTATCGGCGTGAGCAAGGTCACCATAGGTATAACCGAGATTAAACCATTTTTTCCTTTGCTCAGAAGTACCGTGGGTAAAACTGTCTGGAACAGTACGGCCGTAGGCTTCCTGTTGAAGAGTATCGTCACCAACTGCATGGGCAGCATTCATAGCTTCGTCAATATCACCAGCATCCAGGATGCCTTGTCCATCAACATATTTGGCCCAGGCTCCTGCATAATAGTCAGCTTGCAATTCTAGGCGAACATTTAGCGCATTGCCTTCCTTATCGGATAGTTGAGCCCGTTTTTGATGGTAAGTCCCAAGAACTTCTAATTCATTTTGAACATGGTGACCAACTTCATGAGCGATGACATAAGCCATGGCAAAGTCACCAGCAGCCTTATATTTGCTAGATAATTCTTGATAGAAAGAAGTATCAATATAAATCTTGCGGTCAGCAGAGCAATAGAATGGACCGGCTTGGGCGGAACCAACTCCACATCCGGTTTGGGTCTGGTTAGTATAGAAAACCATAGTCGGTGCATTGTAGGTTAAACCATTGGCTTTAAATTCTTGGGCCCAAAAATCTTCTGTCGATCCTAAAACCTTACTCATGAATTCAGCATCTGCATCAGACACGTCTGTACCAGTCGTTGTGACTTGACTCGATTGGTAAGGATTAGTCCCTGTTGATGGGGAAAGCAGCCCACCAAGGTTTGACATGCCTCCGAAGGCTAATAAAAGGACAAGAACAAGTAGTTTTCCTTTCCAACCAAGTCGTGAAAAGAGTAGTTCCAATAGGACATTTCCGCCAGATGAACCAGATGAAAAAGATGAGTTAGAACTGGATTGTCCCCTGCGGTCCTCAATATTAGAACTTTTTCGTAAATCATCAATTTTCATATAAATCTCCTGAGAATCTGCATAATGATTCTTAGAACCCGTATTCACAAGTAAAGTGTTTTTACGCATTAGACTGTGAATCCAGGTTCTTATATTCTTACAAACTATTATATAGCAAATTGTTGAAAAAAACACAGGAAAGCTATCGGAAATAGTAGGCCTAGTTCTGTATAAAAGTGCAAAATTTGGTATAATAGTAGGGATACAATATAGAAGGAGTGGACATGGTTGAATATTTATCGGTTAGTCATCTAACTAAGTATTTAAAATTAAAGTTTGACCGCGATCCGTATTTGGAGAAGGTGTATTTGACAGGTCAAGTGTCCAACTTCCGTAAACGCCCTAGCCATCAATATTTTTCGCTTAAGGATGACAAGGCTGTCATCCAAGCGACCATGTGGGCAGGCGTCTATAAGAATCTGGGCTTTGAACTTGAAGAGGGAATGAAAATCAATGTCATCGGGCGCATTCAGCTCTATGAACCAAATGGTTCTTATTCCATTGTCATTGAAAAAGCTGAGCCAGATGGTATTGGAGCCTTGGCTATCAAGTTTGAACAGCTCAAACAAGCTCTGACACAGGAAGGTTTATTTAAAGAAGAATTCAAACAGACCCTCCCTCGGTTTACCAAGAAAATCGGTGTCATTACCAGTCCGAGTGGAGCTGTTATTCAGGATATTATTACAACCGTTAGCCGACGTTTTCCAGGCGTAGAGATTGTTCTCTATCCGACCAAGGTGCAAGGAGATGGTGCTGCTCAGGAGGTTGTTGCCAATATAAAAAGAGCCAATGAACGGGATGATTTGGATGTTCTGATTGTTGGTCGTGGTGGTGGTTCTATCGAAGACCTTTGGGCATTCAATGAGGAAATTGTGGTTCGGGCAATTTTTGAATCCCGTATTCCTATCATTTCCAGCGTAGGCCATGAAACCGATACAACTCTGGCTGACTTTGTGGCAGATAAACGAGCTGCTACCCCAACAGCTGCCGCAGAATTAGCAACACCTGTGACCAAGGCAGACTTACTGGGCTACCTCAATCAGCAGGAAAATAGAGCCTATCAGGCCATGACCAATCGTTTGAAATTCCTGAGAGGTCAGCTTGAAAAAATTAGCCAGTCAGTCATGTTCCGCCAGCCTGAACGCTTGTATGATGGTTATTTACAAAAATTAGACCGCTTGACCAATCAGTTGCAGATACGGATAAAAGAAATTTATGGTCAGCAGAAACAGGCTAGTCTCTTACTTGAACAACGCCTACATGGCTTACAACTAGTCCGTAGGGTAGAGAGTTTCCAAGAGAGAATTATCCAGCAGAAACGACTCTTGAAGAGCAATATGGCCAATATCTATGATAATAAGATGGCCAAGGCGGATAAGCTGATTGAGGCCTTGACTATGCTGGATACCAGTCGCATCGTGGCCCGTGGCTACGCCATGATTCGTCAAGATGGTCGGGTGATTGATAGTGTAGAAAATGTACAGATGGGTGAAAACCTAACCATCCAGATGAAGGATGGTCAACTTGATGTGGAGGTAAAACATGTCCAAACAGACGAAAACATTTGAAGAAAACTTAGCTGAATTAGAAGGAATCGTAACCAAATTGGAGCGAGGCGATGTGGCCCTGGAAGAAGCACTTGCTGAGTTTCAAAAAGGAATGGTCCTATCGAAAGACCTACAAAAGACACTAGCAGAAGCTGAAAAGACCTTGGTCAAGGTCATGCAGGCGGATGGCAGTGAAGCGGAGATGGACTAATGGTTGCCAGTAAATTGCAGCGACTTGAGGAAGCCATGGCAGACTTTTACCAACCTCAGGTAGCAGAACGCCTCAACCAATCGGTTCTTTATTCGCTACAGGCTGGCGGGAAACGAATCCGTCCCTTGCTTTTATTGACCATCTTAGAGTCCTTTGGAATGGAATTAAAACAAGCTCATTACCAAGTGGCAGCATGTGTCGAGTTGATCCATACGGGAAGTTTGATTCACGATGACCTGCCTGCTATGGATAATGATGATTACCGTCGTGGTCGCTTGACCAACCACAAGGTTTACGATGAAGCAACAGCTATTTTAGCAGGGGACAGTCTCTTTCTAGATCCATTTGGTTTCCTAGCCCAAGTTGATTTACCAGCTGAGACCATCCTTGCTCTCGTGAGAGAGCTTTCCCAGGCATCAGGGACCTTTGGAATGGTTGCTGGTCAAGTATTGGATATGGCAGGCGAAGGGAAGGATTTGACCTTAGAGCAATTACAAGCCATTCATGCTAATAAGACAGGGAAATTATTGACCTTTCCCTTTGTAGCAGCAGGTTTGATTGCAGGACAATCGAATGCGGTAATCAACCATTTGCGACAAGCAGGTCAATTAGTTGGTCTAGCCTTTCAAGTTCGGGATGATATTTTGGATGTGACAGCCACTTTTGAGGAAATCGGAAAAACTCCCCAAAAAGATGTAGTGGCTGAGAAGTCTACCTACCCTGCCCTAATGGGCTTGGAAGCCTCAAAAGTATTTCTAGAAGATAGCTTGAATCAAGCAATCAGCGAGCTAGATCAAGTGGCTAAACAAGTCCCATTTTCAACAGAAAAAATCAAAGAAATCATAGAAAGTTTACGAATCAATGGCTAAGGAAAGAGTAGATGTACTAGCTTTTAAACAGGGGCTTTTCGAGACGCGGGAGCAGGCCAAGCGCGGTGTTATGGCGGGACTGGTTGTGTCGGTCATCAATGGCGAACGCTATGATAAACCCGGCGAGAAGATTGATGAGGGAATTGAACTCAAACTCAAGGGGGAAAAACTCAAGTATGTCAGCCGTGGTGGTCTCAAATTGGAGAAAGCCTTGCAGGTTTTCCAATTATCAGTTGAGGGTCAAACGACGATTGATATTGGGGCTTCGACAGGCGGATTTACGGATGTTATGTTGCAGGCTGGTGCCAAGCAGGTCTATGCTGTGGATGTAGGGACCAATCAACTCGCTTGGAAATTACGTCAGGATGAGCGTGTGATCAGCATGGAACAGTACAATTTCCGCTATGCTGAGTTGGGAGATTTCGAACTTGGTCAACCAAGTTTTGCATCCATTGACGTCAGCTTTATCTCATTGAGTCTGATATTACCAGCACTCCATCGTATTTTAGCGGAGGGCGGCCAGGTTGTTGCCCTTGTCAAACCCCAATTCGAGGCTGGACGTGAACAGATTGGGAAAAATGGCATTGTCAAAGATAAATCCGTTCACTTGAAAGTATTGGAAGAAGTGACAAAAATGGCCGTGGAAACAGGCTTCTCAGTCAAAGCCCTTAGCTTTTCCCCTGTTCAAGGCGGTCATGGCAATATCGAATTTTTAGCGCACTTAGAAAAATCAACACAACCAAACCAGATTGATAAAGAGGTCATAACAACTACAGTCTATCAAGCACATGAGGAATTTAAAAAGGATGAATAAACGAGAAAGATTAGAAGTCATTAAAGATTTGGTAGTCCGATTTCCTATTGATACACAGGAAGAAATTGTTGAACGTCTAGAAGCAATGGGTGTCAATGCGACACAAGCAACGGTTTCACGTGACATCAAGGAACTTGGCATTATTAAGGTTCCATCAGCAGATAAGGGATATATTTACGGTTTACCAAAGGCAGGTCTTGTTAAGGTAAAATCGCAGAATGTTTTTGAAGTCTCAGTGATGGATAAAATGATTAATCTCCGTCTGGTACCCGGAAGTTCTGCTGTGGTCAAACGCCAGATTTTGGAACAATTTCAAGAACATGTTTTTTCAGTGATTGCTGATGATGACAGTATTCTGCTCATTGTTACAAACGAAGGTATTATTTCGCAAATCGAACAGACGGTTAGAGGGTGGTAGCCATGTTACTAGAAGTGTCCATTAAAAACTTCGCCATTATTGAGCAGGTATCACTGAATTTTGAAAACGGGATGACCATCCTATCTGGTGAAACAGGTGCAGGTAAATCCATTATCATTGATGCCATGAACCTGATGCTAGGGGCGCGTGCGACGACAGATGTTATCAGACATGGGGCCGCCAAGGCTGAGATTGAAGGGCTTTTTTCCTTTGAAAATAGCAGAGCTCTCGAGCAGATTTTGCTTGAACAGGGGATTGAAGTAGCTGACGAACTCATTATCCGTCGTGAAATCCTACAAAATGGCCGTTCGGTTAGCCGTGTCAATGGACAAATGGTCAATTTATCTGTCTTGAAACAGATTGGGCAATATTTAGTAGATATTCATGGTCAACATGACCAGGAAGAATTGATGAAGTCCCAACACCATATCCGTCTTTTGGACAGTTTCGGAGAAGATGAATTTTGGAGTCTTAAAGACCGTTATCAGACAACCTTTGATGCCTATCGTAGTCTTCGCAAACGAGTTCTTGAAAAGCAAAAAAATGAGCAAGAACACAAGGCGCGGATTGAGATGTTGGAATACCAAATTGCTGAAATCGAAGCAGCAGATTTGAAGTCTGGCGAAGATATTCAACTCAATCAGCAACGCGATAAACTGCTCAACCACAAACAAATTGCAGATACACTGACCAATGCCTATGCACTGTTAGACAATGAAGATTTTTCAAGCTTGAACAACTTGCGGTCAGCTATGAGTGACCTGCAAAGTCTGGAAGAATTTGATCCAGACTACAAACAGCTCTCTTCTAGCCTGACAGAAGCTTATTATGTCGTTGAAGATGTGACCAAGCGTCTCAGTGATGTGGTGGACAATCTAGACTTTGATGGCAATCGTCTCTTGCAATTGGAAAGTCGCCTGGATTTGCTCAATACCATTACGAAGAAATATGGTGGAACTGTTGATGATGTCTTGGACTATTTTAGTAAAATCAGCGAAGAATACAATCTATTGACAGGCAATGATTTATCTGGTGATGATTTGGAAGTTCAGCTTAAGAACTTAGAGAAAGAATTGGTTGAACGAGCAGGTCAGCTCAGCCAATCACGCCATGAATTGGCAGCTGTTTTAGAAGATATTATCCGTCAAGAATTGCAAGACTTGTATATGGAGAAAGCTCGTTTCCAAGTTCGATTTACCAAAGGAAAATTTAATCGAGAAGGAAATGAAACGGTAGAATTTTACATCTCCACCAACCCAGGTGAAGACTTCAAGCCTCTGGTTAAGGTGGCTTCTGGAGGAGAACTGTCTCGTTTGATGTTGGCCATTAAGTCAGCCTTTGCCCGTAAAGAAGGTAAAACATCTATTGTCTTTGATGAGGTGGATACAGGGGTATCTGGACGTGTGGCCCAGGCAATTGCCCAGAAAATTTACAAAATCGGACAATATGGGCAAGTATTGGCGATTTCTCATCTACCACAAGTCATTGCTATTGCAGATTATCAGTTCTTTATTGAGAAAATATCCGACGAACATTCGACCGTTTCTCGTGTCCGTCTCTTGACCAAAGAAGAGCGTATTGAGGAAATTGCCAAGATGTTAGCCGGTGACAAAATCACAGATGCAGCCCGTAATCAAGCAAAAGAATTAGTAGAAAAAGGTTAGGTGACTAGCCTTTTTGCTTATGTCCAAAGTTTATTTTTTAGTCAAAATTTGTTATAATAGATGGCAAAATTGAAGAGAATTGTAGGATGAAATATGTCAAAGATTAAGATTGTTACGGATTCAAGTACGACTATCGAACCCAGTTTGGTCGAAGAATTGAATATAACAGTTGTTCCATTATCTGTAATGGTTGACGGAGTCGTATACTCTGACAACGATTTAAAAGAGGGAGAATTCTTGGAGCTCATGCGTGGGTCAAAAAACTTGCCAAAAACAAGTCAGCCCCCAGTAGGACTCTTTGCGGAAACTTTTGCTGAATTGGCTAAAGACGGCAGTCAGATTATTGCCATTCTCTTGTCGCATGCCTTGTCAGGGACAGTAGAAGCTGCTAGACAAGGTGCAACCCTTTCTGGCGCTGATGTGACAATACTCGATTCAAGCTTTACAGATCAGGCTGAAAAATTCCAAGTTGTAGAAGCAGCACGCATGGCACAAGCTGGTGCCAGCAAAGAAGAAATCCTTGCAGCTATTGAAGCAGTCAAAGAAAAAACGGAATTATACATTGGTGTATCAACCCTAGAAAATCTAGTCAAGGGTGGTCGTATTGGACGTGTTCAAGGGATGTTGAGTAGCCTACTCAATATCCGTGTCATCATGGAAATGAAAGACCATCAGCTGACTCCGATTGTCAAAGGACGAGGCAATAAGACCTTTAAAAAATGGCTGGAAGAGTTCACGGCAACCCTAGCAGATAAAAAAGTAGCCGAGATTGGCATTTCCTATTCAGGAACGGCAGATTTTGCAAATGAAATGAAGAGTCAATTACAAGAGTACGTCTCAAAAGAAATTTCTGTCTTAGAGACAGGCTCCATTATTCAAACTCATACCGGTGAGGATGCCTGGGCTATTTTGATTTGTTATGAATAACAGGAAGTTGATTCAAGGCTTTGTTTTCTTTTTTCTGGCAATTCTAGGGTCGATTTTTCTATTTCATCAACTCATTCCTGTTGCTTCATCTCGTATCTCCAGACAAGAGCTTACCGTATCAGAAAAAATCGGTTTTCGATATGTGGCACTTGGTGATTCTTTGACAGAAGGTGTTGGAGATACAACTGGACAGGGGGGCTTTGTTCCCTTGTTGGCTCAATCTCTAACTAACGATTATGGTTATGAAGTAGATTATAAAAATTTCGGAGTTTCTGGGAATACCAGTAATCAGATTCTTAAGCGAATGAAGGAAGATGGAGAGCTGATAAGCTACTTAAAAACAGCAGATCTGTTAACTCTGACAGTTGGTGGCAACGATTTGCGCAAGGCTATTATTAAAAACATTGCCAATCTCAAAGTTTCAACTTTTGATAAGCCCGCAAAAGATTACGGAAAACGATTGGATACGATTATTAAGACAGCGCGTAAGAATAATTCAAATCTTCCCATCTATGTTGTCGGGATTTACAATCCACTCTACCTCAATTTTCCTGAATTGACAGAGATGCAGACAATTGTTGATAATTGGAATACTATGACAGAACAGATAACTGAAAAATATCAACATGTCTATTTTGTTCCGATCAATGATTTGCTCTATAAAGGATTGGAAGGGGAGGCTGGTATTAGTCAAAATGGTAGCCAAGTTACCAATAATTTACTGTATGAGGAAGACAGTTTCCATCCCAATAATACTGGATATGAGATTATGAAAAAAGCGATATTGGAGAGAATGAATGAGACCACGGAAAGCTGGGAACCTTAATATTTGGAAATGGCTATTTTTAGCCCAGATGGCTTTATTGATTGGTTGCGGAATAGTCCTCTATACACGGATTCAAACAGATAGAGAGGATTTAACAAAGCTTGTTCAGACTAGTACAGAAGATACCAAGGTTGGGACCTTCTCCACTAATAGGGAACAGCTCAACCAAACCCTCACTAACTATCTAAAAGATTATCAGACGGAAGAGTTTTCTTATCAATTATTCGTAACGAATCAGCAAGTTGTTTTTGAAGGCAGCTATCAGATTTTTGGTGTGACTATCCCACTCTATATTTATTTTCAACCTAGCAAAATGGAAGATGGCAGTATTTTGTTACGGATAATAGAAATATCAGCTGGAAGTTTATCCTTGCCGAAAGCAGAGGTATTAGCCTATTTACAAAAAAATTATAAACTACCTGCCTTTGTAAAAATAGACTCAGAACAAGCGCAAGTACAGGTTCAACTGACAGAACTGAATAACAAATTTGGTCTGTATGGAAAGGCGAATACGATTGATTTGTACAACGACCAATTCATTGTTGATATCTACAGAAAAAGACAGTAAAATAGCATTAAAAACTTGACCAAACGCCTAAAATTCGGTACTATATAGAAGTGAGTAATAACTCAGAAAATTATTGGAGGACTTAGCAAATGGCTAATAAACAAGATTTGATTGCAAAAGTTGCAGAAGCAACTTCATTGACTAAAAAAGACTCAGCAGCAGCTGTTGATGCAGTATTCGGAGCAGTAGCAGACTACCTTGCAGCTGGTGAAAAAGTACAATTGATCGGTTTCGGTAACTTTGAAGTTCGTGAGCGTTCAGCACGTACAGGCCGCAACCCTCAAACAGGTGCAGAAATCAAAATCGCAGCATCAAAAGTTCCAGCATTCAAAGCTGGTAAAGCTCTTAAAGACGCGGTAAAATAATTTAACGTGAAAAAGCCTATTGTATCAACGTTTCTGCGTTGTGCAGTAGGCTTTTTTCTGTGTTTTGGGGCTCCCAGAGTCAGGGAAGTGACTCTGGGAGGTTGGAAATGAAGCAAAAACATTTTGCGTCAAAGAGGGAGAAGCTTTATACTCAATGAAAATCAAAAGTAGCCTAGGAAACGAAGCCGAAGATAGAACTCTGTTACTTTCTTATTTCAAGGTAACAGGCTGAAAACCTCCACTGGAGCTTTTCACTCATCAAGGCTCTTGACAACGGATAATTTTGATTTTCGAAGAGTATTAGTAGTTTTCTACAGTACACATTCTCGTTTTAAGACAACAAAAAAACCAGCCTTGGCCAGCTGATTTTTTAGGAGATTTATGAAAAATTTTAGGATACACCTATAGTATACTCGAATTTTCAGATTCTTCATCGGTCTGTAGACCTATTTTGTTAAAAAATAAACATGTGTTATAATAGAAAAAATAAAAAAGGGAAGATTTTTTATGACAATCCGTAAAGCTAGACAATCTGATATTCCAGTTTTAAATGAATTGCTTCAAGATATTTTACAGGTGCATCACCAGGCACGACCAGATATTTTTAAAAGTGCAGGTCAAAAATTTTCTGAGGCTGAATTAGTAGCACTTTTAGAAAATCCAGATAAGCCTATTTTTGTCTTTGAGCTAGAGGGACAAGTGGTTGGGCATCTTTTTTGTGAATTATCTATCGCAACAGGCGATGTTTTAGAACCAGTTAAAACCTTGTTTATTGATGATTTGTGTGTAGCCAATTCGGCGCGTGGTCAAAAAATTGGCGAGCAACTTTATGAATTTGCTCTTTCCTATGCTAAGGAGCAGGGTTGCCACAATCTTACCTTGGATGTATGGGCTGACAATGCAGGAGCTGTCCGTTTTTATGAACGCCAAGGAATGAAACCGCAAAAGTTCCGTATGGAGCAAATAATAAATTAAAAAAGAGGGAGTCCCTCTTTTTAATGTTCTCTCATTTTTGCTAATAAGTTTTGAGCAGTTTCTAGGTTGCTGTGCTTTTCTTTCCGCAGGAGTTGGGCTAGTTGGTCTACTTCATGCTCCTCGGCACCAGCAAGTAGCGCTAGGGATTTTGCGTGAAGCTTCATGTGACCAGCCTGAATCCCTGAAGTAACAAGAGCGCGCAGGGCAGCAAAGTTCTGACAGAGACCGACAGAAGCGATGATAGAAGCTAATTGGCGTGCCTTTGGTTGTTGGAGAAGGTCAAAAGCGACTGCTACCTTTGGATTGAGCCCGATAGAGCCACCGACGGAGGCAATCGGAAGAGGTAGGGTGATGGAGCCGACCAAGTACTCGCCATCAATGGACCAAGTAGAAAGCCCCTTGTATTGCCCATCACAGCTGGCATAAGCATGGGCCCCGGCTTCGACTGCCCGCCAGTCATTTCCTGTAGCGATAACGACAGCATCTATACCATTAAAAATTCCTTTGTTATGTGTCGCAGCACGATAAGGGTCCACTTGCGCCAGTTTGCTTGCCAGGGCTATTTTTTGAGCAGTTTCTTGAGCAATGGCAGAGCTGGTAGCCAGACTAGAGATGGCAATATGGCATTGGGCGGTGACCAGTGACTCCGTTGCATAGTTGGAGAGGATTCCCATCAAAGCCTGTCCCTTGCTGAGCTCTTCTAAGTCATCCTTAACAGCTTCTAACATGTTATTGAGGATATTGGCTCCCATGGCTTCTTGTACATCAACTTGAAGATAGACAATCAAAAACTCATCCTTACTCTCAACAGTCAATTCTCTTGCACCGCCCCCTCGTTTAACAATAGAAGGGTGTGCTTGATTGGCAGTTTCTAAAATACTCTCCTTCTGGTCAAGAATCGCCTGTGTCGCTCTGCTATGGTCCGAAATATCGTAGAGAGCAACTTGTCCAATCATGATACGGTTGTGAATAGTCGTTGTAAAACCGCCAGATTTAGCGATGATTTTGGCTCCGGAAGACGCAGCTGCAACCACAGAAGGTTCTTCAGTAACCATCGGTACAGAATAAGTTTGTCCATCCACTAGAAGTTCTGGAAGTACAGAAAAAGGTAAGGAAAACGTTCCTAGATGATTTTCTGCCATCTTTCCCGCAATTGCTTCTGGCAGGTTTTCGTCTTTGTATAGAACGTCTAAGCTATCTTCGGATAGGGAACGATTCTGACGGAGAATATCAATGCGCTCTTGGCGTGATTTTTTATAAAATCCGGAAAAAGTTGACATAGGTTCCTCTTTCTATAGGAAAGCGCCCCTTGGTGAGAGCCAAAGGGCGCCGTTTTGGCTTCTATTTACGATAGATACGTTTGTGATTGTCCACTTTGATAAGGGCAAAGGGAGTTTGGTCTTCTGGTAGGTCAAGGGATGAACCAGTTTCATCAAGGGTAATTTCTTCAAAGAAGACTTGTTCGTATTCCTTAACGCTGAGTTTTGTACGCTGATTGAGTTGTTCTAAACGATTTTCTTGTAAGTGGTCGCGATAACCTTCAACGAGTTGACCGCTGAAAATTTCACAGACGGCGCCGCTACCATAGCTATAAAAGAGGATTTGATCCCCTGTCTCTAAAGCTCTGCTATTTTCCAAAAGGGAAAGGAGGGAGAGGAAGATAGAGCCAGTGTAGATGTTGCCGACAACCTTATTATAGACGATTGCTTCTTGGAAACGCTCTGTCAAACGTTCCAATGTTTCTTCGTCCTGAGTGATAGCCTGCAATCCTTTAAGACCTTGTTTGGAGAAAGGAATGTGTAAACACATGGCAGCAAAATCGTTGAGGGTTTTGCCTGTTTTTTGTTGATAGTAGTCGAAAGTTGTCGTCAAGCAATCGGTGTACTGTTCAGTTGAAAATTTACCATCAACACGTGGATATTTGTCGTAGTTAGGACGCCAGAAGTCGTAGATGTCACGTGTCTGGCAGACATTATCATTGTTGAGGACCAAAATTCGTGGGTTTGCGGTTACCAACATGGCAACTGCACCAGCACCTTGAGTAGGTTCACCGCCAGAAGCGACTCCATACTTTGCAATATCACTAGCAATGACTAGGACTTTTGATTCTGGGAATTGAGCGATATGGCTTTTGGCAAGACTTAGTCCAGCCGTTGCACCGTAACAGGCCTCCTTCATCTCGATGGAGCGAGCGAAGGGCTGAATACCGAGTAATCCATGAATGGTGACGGCAGCAGCCTTACTTTGATCTACGCTAGATTCTGTGCCGACAATAACCATGTCAATGGTGTGTTTATCTTCTTCTGTCAGAATGGCTTCGGCAGCCTTTGCCCCAAGACTGATAATATCTTGAGTGAGAGGAGCTACAGCCATTTCAGACTGAAGAAGACCAATCTTAAATTTATTTGGGTCCACATTGCGGGCTTGGGCTAAATCAGCCAAATCTAAAACATAATCGGGTGCCGCAAATCCGATTTTATCAATACCGATGTTCATAATATATCCTTTGTGTACAAATGATAGGTTAACTTGTTTGCGCATTGGAAACGATTAGGGAGATACCTTGACCGCCTCCGATACAAAGTGAGCAAAGACCAAGCTCTTTTTCTTGCTTGATTAATTCGTGAATCAGAGTGACTAGGATTCGACTACCACTAGCTCCGATTGGATGTCCAAGGGCGATAGCACCACCATTGACATTGACTTTTGCAGGATTAATGCTGAGTTGTTTGACAACTGGAATTGATTGGGCTGCGAAAGCTTCGTTGAGTTCAAATAAGTCAATATCTTCGACGGATTTGCCGATTTTTTCAAGGGCTTTTTGACTAGCTGTTATAGGACCTAACCCCATATAGGCAGGATCTAAACCGCTTGTTGCATAGGCCTCAATATAGGCGAGTGGCTGGATATTTAGCTCACTGGCTTTTTCATCAGACATGAGTACCAAGACAGCACAGCCGTCGTTGATGCCAGAAGCATTGGCTGCGGTGACGGTTCCATCTTTTTTGAAAGCTGGACGGAGTGTTGCCAATTTTTCAATTGGCGTCAGACGAGGATACTCATCTGTGGCAAAAATAGTTTCGCCTTTCCGATTTTTTAGTCTAATAGGAACAATTTCGTCAACAAATCTTCCCTCAGCAATAGCTTTTGCAGCCTTCTCTTGGCTACTGTATGCAAAAGCATCTTGCTCTGCGCGACTGACTTGATAGCGTTCAGCAACATTTTCTGCAGTAATGCCCATGTGATAGTCGTTGAAGGCATCTGTCAAACCATCTGTTAACATGGAATCTTCCAGACTAATATGCCCTAATTTACTACCAAACCGGCTAGTTTTGGATAGATAAGGTGCCTGGCTCATGATTTCAATGCCTCCAGCCACAACTACATCATTGTCACCGAGAAGGATTGATTGTGTGGCAAGAAGGACTGATTTGAGACCAGAACCACAGACTTTATTGACTGCATAGGCAGAGGCTGTCTGAGGAATGCCTGCACGAATAGCAATTTGACGTGCAATATTTTGTCCTTGTCCTGCTGATAGAACATTTCCGAAGATAACTTCATCAACGCTGTCTGCAGGGATGTTTTTATTAGCTAAGGCTGTTTCGAGGACTTGCGCCCCTAAATCAGCGATTTCAATATCTTTCAGACTACCTCCGAAACTGCCGATGGCAGAACGATAGGCAGACACGATAGCTACTTTTTTCATGATAACTCCTATAGTGGTATCGTTTTGAACTGTCGTGTTCAGCCTTACCATTATACCATTATTTTGTCTTTTTTCTAAGAAGAAAGATAGGTCTAGAGACTGAATTTACATGAAAGAGTAATGAAAGCGTACACAGATTGTGGAAAGGCTGGCATTTTTTTACCTTTTCGTGTAAAATAGAGAAGTATAAGAGGGGAACCTCAAAATTTAAAGGAGAATCCATAAATGGTAAAATTGGTTTTTGCTCGCCATGGTGAGTCTGAATGGAACAAAGCTAACCTTTTCACTGGTTGGGCTGATGTTGATTTGTCTGAAAAAGGTACACAACAAGCAATCGATGCAGGTAAATTGATCAAAGAAGCAGGTATCGAATTTGACCTTGCTTTCACATCTGTATTGAAACGTGCTATCAAGACTACAAACTTGGCTCTTGAAGCTGCAGATCAATTGTGGGTACCAGTTGAAAAATCATGGCGTTTGAACGAACGTCACTACGGTGGTTTGACTGGCTTGAACAAAGCTGAAGCAGCTGCTGAATTTGGTGATGAGCAAGTTCACATCTGGCGTCGTTCTTATGATACTTTACCACCAGAAATGGCTAAAGATCATGAGCATTCAGCACACACTGACCGTCGCTATGCACACCTTGATGATTCAGTTATTCCAGATGCAGAAAACTTGAAAGTAACGCTTGAGCGTGCCCTTCCATTCTGGGAAGATAAAATTGCTCCAGCATTGAAAGACGGTAAAAACGTATTCGTAGGTGCACACGGTAACTCAATCCGTGCCCTTGTAAAACACATCAAACAATTGTCTGATGACGAAATCATGGATGTGGAAATTCCAAACTTCCCACCACTTGTATTCGAATTGGATGAAAACTTGAACATTGTGAAAGAGTACTACTTGGAAGCATAATTCATTTAAGGCCTGAGTTCGCTCAGGCTTTTTTAGTTTTGAATATCGGATTTTTCATAGAGAGTATGGTATACTGGTGGTATTAAAAGGTAGGAGGAGTTTATTATGGCAAGTAAAAAAATGCTACATGCATGTTTGCGTGTTGAGAACTTAGAAGCATCTCAAAAATTTTATGAAGAAGCATTTGGATTTAAGGAAACCCGTCGCAAGGACTATCCAGAGCACAAGTTTACCTTGGTTTACTTAGCACTTGAAGGGGATGACTTTGAGATTGCATTGACCTACAATTATGATCATGGTCCCTATATCGTAGGGGATGGCTTCTCGCATCTAGCTCTTTCTTCGGATGACTTAGAAGGGGACAATGCGAAACATAAAGAATTGGGCTATCCAACGACAGACATCAAGGGCTTGCCAGGAAGTCCAGGTCGTTATTATTTTGTGACAGATCCAGATGGCTACCGTGTAGAGGTTATTCGAGCAGATTAATTTAGAAAAGATTGCCTAGGCAGTCTTTTTCTTTTCAGAAAAAAATCAGAAAATGGCAGAAGGGAGGGCATTAGGAAGTAAATCAATTATTTATACTCAATGAAAATCAAAAGTAGCCTAGGAAACGAAGCCGAAGATAGAACTGGAGTTCATCAAGGCAAGTTGACAACGGATAATTTTGATTTTCGAAGAGTATTGCCTAATCTTTTTATGAGTTTTTATAGAACTGTCTTGACAAGAGCTTTTAAATGATTTAGCATAGTTTATATATGTTTTGAATGGGAGGTTGGAGATGAAAAAAGTTAGTTTTTGGTTGGGAATCAACATCGCCTTGCTCGGAATGATGGTAAGTTTGGCTTTATGGTTATTTGCAGGACTTCAAGAAAGACAAGTTAGTCAGTTTATCGAGGAGAAACAACAAACCATCCTCGCTAAAGGCAAGGGCAAAATTCAAGAGGGGAATATTGATACGACCCATGTTGTGGCTGCCTTACCTACAGATGATGCAGGTCAAGTCTTAGGACCTGTAGAAAGTCGAATGATTTCGTATGTTCAAAGACGCTTTGGTCATAAAAAACCAGCAGGAAAAATTCAAAAATTGGTCTTTGTTTCGTCAATAGAGGGAAAAACTAATTTTAAAAATGTAACAGCTCGTGAAATTCAAGCGGAGCATTATAAAGTAGACAACTTGCAAATTAAAAAGCAGGATAAACTCCCGTCTGAGCGTGTGTTGTTGACGCAAGACAATGAATTGTTTACCCTAGAAGATTTATTACCTAATTTATCCTCTGCAGCAAGTATTATTGTTGATCATCTAAGAGAAGCCTTACTTGCTCAAGGAATGGAAAAGATTGATGTAGAAGCGATTGTCAAAAAGTTTGAAACGCTAGACTTAAATGCTATTTCCTTTAGTTATGGAGATAGCCAATTAACCTTACAATTACCAGATGGTTACGGCATCAACCAGTTGGTTCTACCAATTTCAGATTTGTACCCAGTAGTGAAGAGTGATTACCTAGTAGATGCTGATAAGGTTGGCTATGATGAGTATATGGCTGCACAAGTTGTGGATAAGAAACATTTGAGACAGGTAGCTCTAACCTTTGATGATGGACCAAATCCGAACACAACACCGGTAGTTTTAGATTTACTGAAAAAATATAATGCCAAAGCAACTTTCTTTGTTGTTGGTAAGGCTGTAGCTGGGAATGAAGCTATTCTCCGTAGAATGGTAGCGGAAGGGCACGTCATCGCCAACCATACGTGGAATCATCCTAATCTAGTCACTATTTCTGGGGAGCAAGTACAGAGAGAAATTCAAGATACACAGGCAGCTATTACTGAAGCTACAGGTATTGTACCAACAATGGTTCGCCCTCCGTATGGTTCGGTTAACCAGGCTGTTGTCAATCAGATGGGACTTCCATCGATTTATTGGTCGGTCGATTCTAAAGATTGGAAGAGTCGCAATCCCCAAGCCATTTTGAAAGAAATAAAAGAACAGACTTGTCCAGGAAGTATTATCCTAATGCATGATATTCATCAGTCAACAGTTGATAGCCTCGAGTCTGTATTGCAATACTTAACAGGTGAGGGCTACAATATGGTTACTGTAACAGACTTACTCGCCAGTCCTCTCAATCCTCAATTAATCTATTATTCACAAGAATTATCTGGTCCAGCCCGGTAAGAATGATAAAAGGCTTAGAATCACGTTAGTAGAAACACTGGTTCTAAGCCTTTTGTATATTGTTCATTATATTTTGTAGAGCTCTTGATTCTTGAGAATGACTTCTTGGACGGAGGCATACTTTTTTAATTGTTTTAATTCGCTAGGACTAGATACTAGGGTAATGACAAGTCCCTCCTTGCCCATGCGTCCAGTACGTCCAGAACGATGAGTGTAGGCTTCTTGGTCAAAAGGAACTTCAAAGTTGAGGACACATTCTAAGTTGTCAATATCGATACCACGTGCGACCATATCTGTAGCAAGTAGAAGATTGAGTTCGTGATTTTTGAAACGTTCGATGATGACCTTGCGGAATTTTACGTTGACATCAGAAGCCAATGAAACTGCATTCACTCCATTATAGAGTAGTTTATCTTCGCTTGCACCAAGGTCTGATAGGCTGTTAAAAAATGCAAGAGCACGAAAATCAGGGATATTGGCAAACTTACGTAGAGTTTCCAAACGTTCACGCTTATCTACCATCATATAGCAATGCTGGATATTATCCAATTTCTGCTCAGATAAATCAATGCTTTCAATGTCTTGAGCAATTTTTTGACGGTCAAATTTAGCTGTTGCACTCATGTAGATCAACTGGTGGTCACGAGGTACATAGTTAATAATCTTTTCGACAAACTGATATTGAGAATCGGAGAATAGCTGATCAAATTCATCTAGGATGATGGTGTTAATATTCATCATCTTGATTTTTTTCAATTTAATCAACTCGAAAATACGACCAGGTGTTCCAATCAGGATTTCTGGTCCTTTTTTTAGTCGCTCAATCTGGCGTTTTTGACTGGAACCAGATAAGAATAGTTGAGCAGTCAACCCAATTGTCTCCGACCAAGTCTTACAAACATCAAATATTTGGCCAGCCAGCTCTGTATTTGGTGCGAGAATGAGCAATTGTTGGGCTTTTTTAGGAGTTAGGGCTAATAGGCTAGGCCAGAGGTAGGCAAGGGTTTTTCCTGTGCCTGTTGGGCTGATAGCTAGAAGGGACTTGCCGTTTGCAATAGGCTCAAAGGCCTGGACTTGGATAGGAGTAAAGTCCTCAAAGCCAAGTAGGGTAAGCTGGTCCGTCCAGCTGGAGGGAAATTTAGATTTCATTGTTATCCGCCTTAAAGAGTATTCCTGCGTCTTGACGCATGGTGTAAAGTGTTTGATGGACGCTTTCTGCCACAGCCAACCACTGGTCCACAAGCTCGCGGTTTTGTTGCTTGATTGCCTGTGCAATTTCTAGCGCTTCTTCGAGCATAGGGTGCTGGGCCGCTTGGATTGGTAAAACAATTTGCTCTCCGTCATGTTTTGTGAAAATAGCAGAGCTGATATGCTGGCATGCGTTGAGTGTTAGTGTTCCATCATTTGTATAGATTTCGCTTGCTAGATTGCTCGTAATATTTTTTCCTGCCTGAATGTGGACGATATAGTTGTCATAAATGAGTTGTCCCGAACCATTTAAGTCAATACTAGAAGGTAGCTGTTGTGCTACATAGCGGGCCGTTCTGGGAGTTCCCAAAATACCGATAGCGGCGTAGAGCGTATAGACACCTAGATCCATGAGAGCACCACCGGAAAAATCAGTTGAAAAGATATTTGGTATTTGCCCAGCCAACAATTCAGGCATCTTAGAAGAATACTTGGCATACCCAAATGAACCACCCAAAATCGTTTTATCCATCAAAAATTCACGGATAATGGTTTGAGCCTGTTCGTGATAGTTTCGAGCAGCCTCAAAGAGGAAAACATTATTTTCTTGGGCAACGCGACGCAATTGTCCTAATTCCTGAGGTGTAGAAACCATGGGTTTCTCAACAATAGCATGTTTACCAGCAGCTAGAACCGCTTTTGCCTGTTCAAAGTGCAAGGCATTTGGACTGGCAATATAGACAACATCAATGGGAGCAGAAAGAAATTTTACCCATTCTGTGTATAAATCGACTCCTTCATACTGCTCTGAAAAGGCAGCAGCAGTTTCTAGTTTACGGGAGAAAACAGCCTGTAGCTGATAATGTCCACTTAAATGGGCCGCCTCTATAAAACGATGAGAGATGTCTGAGGTGCCAACAATACCAAAATTAAGCATAAATTCTCATTTCTTTTGTGTTATCCTTTTCATTATACCATGTTTCATGGTAAAATAGTATTGAAAATAGAAGGAGATGATGATGACTCAGAAACCCATTATTATTGGCGTAACCGGCGGATCTGGGGGTGGCAAGACAAGTGTGTCACGTGCCATTCTGGATAATTTCCCAAATGCTCGTATATCTATGATTGAACACGATTCTTATTATAAGAATCAGTCCCACCTGACCTTTGAAGAACGGATACTGACCAATTATGACCATCCACTGGCTTTTGATACGGATTTGATGATTTACCATATCAGTGAGCTATTAGCAGGACGTTCAGTGGATATTCCGATTTATGATTACACTCAGCACACACGTTCAGAGAAGACCTATCGTCAGGAACCACAAGATGTATTTATTGTGGAAGGTATTTTAGTATTGGAAGACAAACGGTTGCGGGATTTAATGGATATTAAGATATTCGTCGATACTGATGACGATATTCGTATCATTCGCCGCATTAAGAGAGACATGGAAGAGCGTGGCCGTAGCTTAGATAGTATCATTGAGCAGTACACCTCGGTGGTGAAACCAATGTATCACCAGTTTATCGAGCCAACCAAGCGCTATGCAGATATCGTCATTCCTGAAGGCGTCAGCAACGTTGTAGCCATCGACTTGATTAACACCAAGGTGGAGAGTATATTAAGAGAGCGTGGTTAAGATGCCCAAGCAAAGAATATTACCTCATATCATATTAGGGATTATGGGTGCTAGCGGTCAGATGGTAACTGGCAAACAGATTACCGACTATGTTCAACGTGATTTAGGCGAATTTTGGCAGGTTGCCCATAGCCAAGTCTATCCAGAATTAAAGCGTATGACCAAGGAAGAATTGATTACTTGTCATGCAGTACCTGGAAATGAAAAGGAAAAGCAGTATGCGATGACGGCTACTGGTCGTCAGATTTTAGACGAATGGCTATCCATTCCAAATGAAGAAACGCCTCAGCAAAAAGACTTGTTTTCAATCAAGATGTTTTTTATCCGTGAAAAGGATGACCCACGGATTCCTGGTTTGTTGCAGAGTCAAATTGAACTAGTCACCAAGCACTTAAAACACCTAGACAGTCGTAAAGTTGAGCTGTTCTCAACCAAGGAAAGTATCCAAGACAATTATGGACACTATTTGATTTTGACACGGGCTATTGAACGCAACCGTGCCCAGCTCAAATGGTTAGAGGATACACTGGCAGAAATGTAACGATTCGGATTTCCGAATCGTTTTTCCTTGTGTCCTGTTTTGGATTATGTTAGAGTAAGAAGAAATGTGACTTAATTGGAGGAATGTATGTCAATCAAACAGATGGTTAGTATGGCGCTAGTAGTTTGGAATTTAGTTGTCTTCATTACCTATGGTATGGATAAAGGAAAGGCAAGAAAGAACGCCTATCGGATTTCAGAAAAGACCTTATTACTCATGTCCTATTTTGGTGGCGGGCTGGGTGCCTGGGCAGGTGGAACCCATTTTCGGCATAAGACACAGAAAAAGTATTTTCAACTAGCCTGGGCTATAGGGGTATTGATTGATGCAGTGATTATGTACTGGATGTGGAAATAGGCGCAAGCCTTTTCTTTATCGCTCGGACTATAAAAGTCGGCTTAACTATGCTATAATGTTCCTATGACAAAACAAGAAAAAATTTCAAATTATCAACTATTATTGGCTCAATTGGAAGCTCTTCTTGATGGTGAAACCAATGCTTTAGCCAATCTATCAAATGCTTCTGCTTTGCTCAATCAAGCTCTACCAAACTCTGTCTTTACAGGATTTTACTTATATGATGGTAGTGAATTGATTTTGGGGCCTTTTCAGGGTGGCGTTTCCTGTGTTCACATTGCACTTGGAAAGGGTGTCTGCGGTGAGGCTGCAGCTAAGCGCCAGACTATTCTCGTAGACGATGTTCGTCTACATGATAACTATATTTCCTGCGATGCGACAGCCCTATCAGAAATCGTTGTGCCAATGGTGAAAAACGACCAGTTGCTGGGCGTTTTGGATTTGGATTCGAGGTTGGTCGCTGATTACGATACCATTGACCAGGAATACCTTGAGCAGTTCGTCGCACTCTTAGTGGAGAAGACGGACTGGAATTTTGCTATGTTTGGAGAAAAACGCTAATGTACCAAGCTTTATATAGGAAGTACCGAAGCCAGACCTTTGGGGAGATGGTGGGGCAGGAGGTGGTTGCAACCACGCTCAAGCAAGCTATTGAGCAGGGGAAAATTAGCCATGCCTACCTCTTTTCAGGTCCTCGTGGTACGGGTAAGACATCGGCAGCTAAGATTTTTGCCAAGGCCATGAATTGCCCCAATCAGGTTGATGGTGAACCTTGTAACGACTGTTATATTTGTCAAGCGATTACGGAAGGTAGTTTGGAAGATGTGATTGAGATTGATGCTGCTTCCAACAATGGTGTGGATGAAATTCGTGATATTCGTGATAAATCGACCTATGCACCTAGTCTTGCGACCTATAAGGTCTATATCATCGACGAGGTCCACATGCTGTCTACTGGTGCCTTCAATGCTCTCTTGAAGACCTTGGAAGAGCCGACGGAAAATGTGGTCTTTATTCTAGCAACGACGGAATTGCACAAGATTCCTGCTACCATTCTGTCAAGGGTGCAACGATTTGAATTTAAGTCCATCAAGGTGACGGACATTCAGGAGCACTTGGCTGCAATTTTGACCAAGGAAGGGCTAATTTTTGACGAGCAGGCTCTGACAATCATTGCGCGTCGGGCAGAAGGGGGGATGCGGGATGCCCTATCCATTTTGGATCAGGCTCTCAGCCTTAGTCAGGACCAGCAAGTGACCTTGGAAATTGCTGAGGAAATTACGGGTTCTATCAGCTTGCGTGCCTTGGATGACTATGTGGCAAGTCTGCGTCAAGGGGATAGTGTCACAGCTCTCCAGCATCTACAAACCTTGTTTGACCAAGGAAAGAGTATGAGCCGTTTTGCGACAGATCTTTTGCACTATTTGAGAGATGTCCTTATCGTGCAGACGGGTGGTGAGGATACGCATTTAACAGCAGGTTTTTCAGAAAATCTAGCTCTTGAGCAGGCACGGATTTTTACCATGATTGAGATGGTGACCAGGGGTTTGGCGGACATCAAGTCCAGTCCTCAACCGAAGATTTACGCTGAAATGATGACCATTCGTTTGGCTGAAGATAGTTCTCCTTCGGGGGCAATGGCGGAGCTGCCAGCTGATTTACTGGGGCAACTAGCCAGTCTGCAACAACAAGTTGCGGATTTACAGAAACAACTAGGTCAATTATCTAGTCAACCAAGTGCTGTTAAGCCAGTTTCACGCAAGCCGCAGGCTCCGAAGAAGTACCGATTGGATACCAGCAAGGTTCATGCTATTTTGCAGGAAGCTATGGAAAATCCAACCTTGGCGCGTGAAAATTTGACTCGCTTGCAGAATGCTTGGGGAGAAATTATTGAGAGTTTATCAGGAGCAGATCGTGCCTTGCTTGTTGGTTCTCAACCAGTCGCTGCAAATGAAAATCATGCGATTTTGGCCTTTGAGTCTCCACTCAATGCTGAACAGACTATGAAACGGGACAATCTCAATACCATGTTTGGTAATATTCTCAGCAAGGCTGCAGGCTTCTCGCCACAGATTTTGGCCATTGCTCAGGAAGATTGGGTAAGTATTCGTGCTGAATTTTCGGCTAAGGCAAAAGGGCAAAAGACACAAGAAACCGAAAAAGAAGCCAGTCCAGTTCCAGAAGAATTTGGCTTTCTAGCGGACTCAGTAGAGATTTTGAATGATTAAAAAATATCAGCCCTAAGACTGATGAATAGTTTTGATAGATATTTTATACTATATTCAATCCTAAATATTTTTCATATCTCCTTAAGAAACACTGACTGATTTAGTTGGTGTTTTCTTGTTTAGAAAAGAATCGAAACCTATCAAGAAAGCATATAAAAATTCAGCCAGTTGACTGAATTTTTGGTATAATCTATTTTATGAAACTTCCACAATTTCTTTTTTTAGCCATTACAACTATTTTAGCTGTTTATTTTATGAATGCATCGATTTTGACAGGAGATTTCTTGATTGCAGGTATCTACGCCTTTATCGCCTATCGGAATCTTCATTTTGCTTACAAGGTGACTAAATTTATTCGTTTGGTGGAGAAGCAGACCAAGAAGTAAGGCTGATTTCTCCGCTGGAGATAATTTTTGCTTTGCCGTTATCTAACTGGATAACCAGGTTTCCTGTATCAGTAACAGCGATGGCAGTACCCTTAAATTCAACTTGATTTTCTACAAAGCTCACTTGTTGGCCAACGACAAGTGATTTTTCTTTGTAAAGGGCAATTAGTTCCTTCTCATCGGTTTCTAAGAAGGCTTTCCAGATGGCAGTAATGAGTTGGTTGCGGGTAAATGGTGGTTGTTCCTCGAAAAGATTTCCTGCTGATTGTTGTAATTCCTTAGGGAAATCGTCTATGCGGACATTGATGCCGATACCGATAATGACATCGGTTACCCGTTGGTTTTCCATAGAAGAGATAGCCTCAGTGAGGATGCCAGCGACCTTTTTGTGTCCGAGATAGATGTCATTGACCCACTTGATTTGGACGTCCAAGTCGCAAAGAGATTGAATGGCCTTCACAACAGCGGCTGCAGCTAAAATGGTGTAGGGCTTGAATTCTAGAAATGGAACATTGGGAGAGAGACGAAGCGACATATAAATGCCACCTGACTTGGAGGCATAAAAGGGTCTCCCAAATCGTCCCTTGGCTTTATTCTGATAGGGAGCTAGATATAGGGCAGGACTAGTATGACCTGATTCAATACCTTGTTTGGCATCTAGCTGGGTGGAGTCGCTATCCGTATTCAGATGGACAGGTAGTTGAAGCTCCTGAGAGATTAATTCGGGTAGGAGTAAATCGCCTTCGGCTAATCTATAGCCACGATTACGGGCAGCCTCAATAGTTAAACCATGTGTTTCTAACTGGCGAATGGCCTTCCAAATGGATGTCCGTGAAATGCCCAATTCCTGTGCCAAATCTTCTCCGCTGACATAATCCTCTCTCTCTTTTAAAAGGAGATATATTTTCTGATAGGTTTTCATACCTTCATTATAGCAAAAAATTTACCTAAAACGTGATATAATAGTTTCAAATAAGGAGGTTTTCATGAAGACACTTGATTACATTGTTAAATTGACCAACACTCCGTCGCCAACTGGTTTTACGACGGATATTATGAATTACATCAAGGCAGAGGTTGAAAGTTTCGGCTATGCTGCTAGTAAGACCGCTAAAGGTGGTGTTTTGGTGACAGTTCCGGGGGAAAATGACCAGGAACACCGCATGGTGACTGCTCACCTGGACACACTGGGGGCCATGGTGCGTGCAGTGAAGCCAGATGGCCGACTCAAAATGGATTTGGTAGGAGGATTTGGATACCCTTCTATTGAGGGAGAAAACTGCTTGATTCATTGTGCCAAGAATGGTAAGACCTTCACAGGTACCATTCTTATGCACCAGACCTCTGTCCATGTCTACCGAGATGCCAGTACCGCTGAGCGCAATCAGACCAATATGGAAATTCGTTTGGACGAAAAAGTGACCAATGCGGACGAGACGCGGGCCTTGGGTGTTGAAGTCGGAGATTTTATATCATTTGATCCTCGGACTGTTGTGACTGAAACTGGCTTTATCAAGAGTCGTCACTTGGATGATAAGGTATCCGCAGCTATCTTGCTTCATCTTTTGAAAGTCTATAAGGAAGAGGGAGCGATCTTGCCTTATACGACACATTTCTATTTTTCAAACAATGAGGAAATCGGCTACGGTGCTAACTCCAGCATTCCTGCTCAGGTGGTTGAATATTTGGCAGTCGATATGGGGGCAATGGGAGATGACCAGCAGACGGATGAGTACACGGTTTCTATCTGTGTCAAGGACGGCTCAGGTCCCTACCATTATGAACTCCGTCAGCACTTGATAGCCTCGGCTGAAAGAGATGGAATTCCTTACAAGCTGGATATTTATCCTTACTATGGTTCCGATGCTTCGGCAGCTATGCGAGCTGGTGCAGATGTCAAGCATGCCCTACTGGGTGCTGGCATTGAATCTAGCCATTCCTACGAGCGGACCCATTTGGATTCTGTAGTTGCGACTGAGCGGATGGTAGATGCCTATTTGAAATCAGCAATGGTAGATTAAGATGAATGAAACCCGTTTTTTAGAGTTATTCAATGACTTGGATAAGGTCTTGCGCAAGGTGTGCGGTGTTGCGGATGGGGAATATGCAGATGTAGGCTCTATGTTGACCAAGGCAAAGGAATTGACGCGACATAATCCCGTTGAGGCGAACTGGGATAAACTCTATGTAGCTCGTCAGTTGCGTAATCTCATGGTTCATGAGAAACGAACAGGTTTGAAGGAAGTAGCCCAACCTTCGCAGGAATTGATCACTGTTTTGGAAAAAGTGATAGCCCAGTACCAAGAACCGGTTACCATTGCCGACTATTTACAAAAGACCCAGAAAATTAAGCCGGTTATTTTTGAAGCCAAGGACAAATTGATAAAGGCTTTAGAAATTGTGGAGCAAGAGCATTTTTCTAAGTTTCCGATTTTTTCTGACAAGGTTTATCAAGGCCTGGTTTCTGACAAGGGATTGACAAATTGGTTGGCCAAGGCAAGTAAGGAAACGGGCTCTATACGTGAAAAATTGGTGGAAGCTAGTCTAGAAGACGTACTAGCTTGTGAGGAAGATAGTATTCAGGTAATTGTTCTGCCAATAACAGCCCATCTTTATCAGGTAATTAATCATTTTGAGGGGCGTAAGCGCACAACCGTCCTAGTCAGTCGTCAGGCGAGCGGGAAGCTTCATTCGCCAGAGGATCTTGTTGGTATTGTCACAGCCCAGGACTTGGCAGAGATTTATGGCATGGTGGATTGAGTGGAGAAAGTTGGAAACCCAGCTTGTTGCACACCTCACGATGCAAAAAATTAGTGAACTGAGGATAAACATATTCAATTGAATATTTATTGAAGCTACTATCGTTTTCTTTAACTGTATCGCAGATGTTAAATAAGTGAGATAAAATTTGACAGAAAGTAGGATGAGCTAGCTGGCAATGAATGAAAAGGAGCTTTAAATGCCATTACTTAATAACCGCTTTGAACCAATTTCACAAGTCACAATTTCTAGCAATCCTGTACTGAGCCTCAGTAAAAATGAAGTTGAGGTTCTTAATGCAGCTATTCCAGACTTAACACAATCAGAGAAAGAATTTATAAAAGAAGCATTGGTTGAAATTGCAAAAGGAAAGAACAGCACTTACCCAGTAGAGATTATAGCAAGAAAGATTTACTTGAATCTTCTTAAAAAAGACAGAGTTGCTTCTACTGTAACTGGCTTTAAGGACCCACGGATAAACTCAGGATTTGCTGCTGAATTCTTTTTGATTTGCATACTGCGAGATAATGGTTTTGAACAGCAATTTTGTTATAAAAATTTGGAAGAAAACTCTCCTAAAAAGGGATTTGACGGTGTTTACACTAGAGGTAGTGAAGTTTGGTTGGTAGAAAGTAAGTCTACACACACTGGGACACACAAAGATACTATTGATAGAGCTTATAAGGGGATTTCTGATCAACTTGAGGGAAGAACATCAAATGATCCATGGGAAAATGCAGCATCTCATGTAAGAGTTGCAACTGCTAATAAATCATTAGTTGCCAAACTAGAGAAGCTTAGTGTGGATTATATGAATCAAAATAATAAAAAATTGTCAGAATGTAATTTAATTATTGGTTCAACTGTTGTAGCTCCCTTACCTTCAAATAATGTATCTAATATTCATAACTACATTGGTGGCCATCAGACTTGGAATGAAAAAATTGTAGTCGTTGATCTGAGTAGTCAGCAAATTTTTATTGATATCATGGAGGAAATTGCTAATGGTTAGTCAATCAGATGGAGGAAAAAGTTTATTAACCAGAATAAAAAATAGCAAGGACTTATCGAAGAATATTATTAATTTACTATATAAGAAAAAGGAAATTTCAAGCAGGGAGGCAGAATTTTTATTTTCAATAGCATTAGTAATAATGGAAGAATATCAAAAAGATATAGATAGGCAGAAAAAGAAAAAGGATTATTTAATAAATGATAAGTACCTTTTGATAGAGTTTGCTTATAAGATTATTGCAATAACATGTTTTAAAATAGAAAATTTTAGAGCTTTATATGATTTTTCGGTTAATTATGGTTATTACCCTATTGCTAGAAAGATATTAGATGATAATTTAATTTCAACACCGACTATGCATCATATAATCTCTAATCTTGATATTGAAGATTTTGTTGATGATGGGAAAGTTAAAACCTTAGAACAAAATAAGGTCTTTAAACAAGTGTTGTCATCTGTTTATTCAGAAATTTCATTTCTTGCTCCCACCTCTTATGGAAAAAGTGAGTTAATTTTTGAACATTTGAAAGCTAATAGTCATTTTCATATTGTAGCAATAATTGTTCCTACAAAAGCCCTAATTGATCAAACTTTTCGAGAAGCAAAGAAAAAAATAATGGATAGAAAAATAATTATCCATGATCAAAACTACAATTTGGAAAAAGATACAAGAGTTTTAGCTATTGTCACTCAAGAACGAGCGTTGAGGTTGATAGAAGAAGGTATGGTTTTTGATGTACTTTATATTGATGAAGCTCATGAGTTACTGAATTTCAATTTTAGAGATGTTTTATCAAATCGTAGTTTACTTCTCGCCAGATTAATAAGAATATCGAAAATTGAAAATCCAAATATAAAATTGATTTATCTATCTCCGACAATTCAAGATATTGCCAACCTAGTTTTAGTTGGTGGAAATCCTATACAATCATATGAGATCACAAATAATTTAAAAATTTTAGATATAAAATACGTCAACAAAGATAAGGTGGAATTTGTTTATGACTTATTTTTAGATTGTTTTATCGAAATTGGAAAAATAGAAAATCAAATGGACCACATATCAAATACTTCTCAAAAGTTTAGTAAAAATTTACATTTTCTATATCGTCCAAAATGGATAGAAAGTTACACAGAACAACTATATAGTTCATTACCTTTAAAGGTGATACCGAAAGATATAAAAAGACTACAAGAGGAATTACAAAAAATTGTTCATCCGAAGTTTAAGCTAATTAAATACCTTTCAAGAGGGATTGTTTATCTACATGGGCGGTTACCTTTGATAATAAGGAATTATTTATTAAAGTATGTGAGAGAGTCACATTTTTTACAAAATTTTGTTGCGAACTCGGTCGTTCTTGCAGGTATGAATCTTCCCATAGATAACTTAATTTATATCACAGGTTTTAAAAGTCCTAGTGATTTAAATAATTTAATCGGAAGGGTGAATCGCTTAAATGATATTTTTAAATCAGGGGAGCGACTATCCAAAATATTAATTCCGGTACACTTTATAGATATGGAAACCTATCCGCAAAACCAAGGTGGAAATTTAGAGAAGAAGATTAAAAGTTTAAGAGGGAGGTCTGTTGACAATGTAAGAAATCCAATGCTTGAACAATTTACTGATACAAAGCAAAAAAATAAAGTAGAGGAGATTAGAAATGTTGAAAATAGAATCATTGAAAAGTATACCACTCCAGATTTTTTCACTCAATTAAACAAGGCGGGAGCCCAACAAGTATTAAATTATACTGATGCTGGAATGCAGAAATTAGAGGATGTGATTAAAAGAACATCAGTGGTTTCTAATGAAGGTGATATTCATCAAAACATACTTAATAAGATGAAGGAAGTTTTTTTTGATACCTTTGTAACTGGTGATAAACAGATTGACCCTATGTTTTTTTCTCCTTCAAATAATGTTAAACGTCTTAGATATGAGGCTACTATTGATTATTATAAAAATTTTGTGGAATTTTCGTTTAATAATCTGCACGATAGGATTGAAAATCTGGTGGGATATTGGAAAAAAGTAATTTCAGGGGAGGAAATATCCAAAAATAAAAACAAAGATATCAATTACTTCGTTTATGTTGGTCCTCAGTTTGGTGAGGTTCCTTACGAAACAGATTCTTATAAAGGTGAAGCAAATGTGTATATTGATTTGCGCAGTCATTCAGAAGACGAAGATTATTTGTATAATATGGCAGTAATCAAGATTCAAATTGATGAGGATTTTATTGGACATGAAATTACCTTACTTCTAAATACTTTAAAAGAATTTAAAATCATTACCGGAGAACAATTCGACTATTTCTTATACAAAACTTTTGATAAAAGGGAAATAGAAGTACTAAGATTAGGCATTAGCAGAAATATATATCAGTTAATGAAGAATGATAATCAAATTCAAAATATTGTTTTCGATAGATTTGGAAATGCAAGAGCCAACGACCAGTTACGACAGTATATAGAAACTAAAAAAGGGATTGAAAAGTTTGAATTAGAACAGTATTTTACATAAAATTTCGGATTGAAGAAAAAGTCTGTTTAGAACACAATTTTTTCAATCTTTTTTCTCGTAAGAAATAGTATAATAAGAAAAAGAGGTGTGCTATGTCAACAAATCGTTTAGCTTGGGATGAGTATTTTGCGGCTCAGGCGCTTTTGATTGCCAATCGGGCAACCTGTAAGAGAGCCAAGGTCGGTGCGGTTTTGGTTAAGGACAATAAGGTTATCGCAACAGGCTACAATGGTTCTGTTTCAGGAACCGAACATTGTTTGGATCAGGAATGCCTTATGATTGATGGTCATTGCGCTAGAACCTTGCATGCGGAAGTCAATGCTATTTTACAAGGAGCGGAACGGGGAATTCCAAAAGGTTTTACTGCCTATGTGACCCATTTCCCATGTCTCAACTGCTCCAAGCAATTGTTACAGGTTGGTTGTAAGCGGGTTGTCTATATCAATCAATACCGCATGGATGACTATGCTCAGTACTTGTATAAAGAAAAGGGCTGTGAGTTGGTTCATTTGCCTCTAGAGGTGGTTAAACAGGCAATTGCAGATGCCGAATTTATCTAATGATTCTGTAGAAGAGTGGTTGTATAGAACAACCCTCTTTATTTTTAAGAAAATGCTAGGATAGTCGGTCAATCTATGCTATACTAGAAACGTTATTAAGTCCCGAAAAGGTAGTTTATAGACTAGTTAATATTTGCAGAAACACTTGAAACACAATTAAAGAAGCTGGTAACATCGAATAGTAAGCGTAAAAACTTTACTACACTTCAGTCACCATTTTCTTTAAATAAGGCTGATTTCATACAGTCTGGTATTGTCTTTCTCGTTATGTATCTGGAAATTTTCCCTTGCTCAAGACAGAAGTCTTTCGCAAATAGGATTTCCCTTTGCTCAAGGCAGGAGTCTTTCGCAAATAGGATTTCCTTTGCTCAAGGCAGGAGTCTTTCGCAAATAGGGTTTCCCTTTGCTCAAGGCAGGAGTCTTTCGCAAATAGGATTTCCCTTTGCTCAAGACAGGAGTCTTTCGCAAATAGGATTTCCCTTTGTTCAAGACAGAAGTCTTTCGCAAATAGGATTTCCCTTGCTCAAGACAGAAGTCTTTCGCAAATAGGATTTTCCTTTGCTCAAGACAGGTGTCTTTCGCAAAGAACTAGTCTTCGACTAGTTCTTTGTAACCTTAGTAACCCGCTAGGTTTCTAGCATATATTCTATTTTAAGGGGGACATGTTTATGTCAGAACGTAAGTTGTTTACGTCTGAATCTGTTTCGGAGGGTCATCCGGATAAGATTGCAGACCAGATTTCAGATGCTATTTTGGACGCTATTTTAGCAGAGGATCCAGATGCGCACGTAGCGGCAGAGACGGCTGTTTATACAGGTAGTGTTCATGTGTTTGGAGAGATTTCAACCACTGCCTATGTAGATATTAACCGTGTGGTACGTGATACGATTGCGGAGATTGGCTATACAAAAGGTGAGTATGGTTTTTCAGCTGAGTCGGTTGGGGTCCATCCGTCACTTGTAGAGCAATCGCCAGATATTGCCCAAGGCGTCAATGAAGCTTTGGAAACTCGTCAAGATGCTAGTCAAGATCCATTGGATTTGATTGGTGCAGGTGACCAGGGGCTCATGTTTGGTTTTGCAGTAGATGAAACGCCTGAACTTATGCCGTTGCCAATTTCACTTAGTCACAAATTGGTGCGTCGTTTGGCCGAGTTGAGAAAATCTGGTGAAATTGCTTATCTCCGTCCAGATGCTAAGTCACAGGTAACGGTTGAATACGATGAAGACAATCAACCTGTTCGTGTGGATACAGTCGTTATTTCGACCCAGCATGATCCAGAAGTTAGCCAGGAGCAAATTCGTCAGGATGTCATTGAACGTGTGATCAAGGAAATCATTCCAGCTCATTATCTGGATGACCAAACCAACTATTTTATCAACCCAACTGGTCGTTTTGTTATTGGTGGACCTCAAGGGGACTCTGGTTTGACAGGTCGTAAGATTATCGTTGATACCTATGGTGGTTATTCTCGTCATGGTGGCGGTGCCTTCTCTGGTAAGGATGCGACCAAAGTGGACCGTTCTGCCTCTTATGCGGCGCGTTATATCGCAAAAAATATCGTAGCAGCTGGTTTGGCTAAAAAGGCTGAAGTTCAATTGGCTTACGCTATCGGTGTTGCTCAACCAGTTTCAGTTCGCATCGATACATTTGGTACAAGTACAGTGGCTGAGAGTAAATTAGAAGCAGCTGTTCGTCAGATTTTCGATTTGCGCCCAGCGGGAATTATTCAAATGTTAGATCTCAAACGTCCGATTTACAAGCAAACTGCAGCCTATGGACACATGGGACGTACCGATATTGATCTCCCATGGGAGAAATTGGACAAGGTGGAAGCCTTGAAAACTGCGGTTTTGTAATGAAATAGTTGTCCATTTAGTGAGAAGTTTATGAAAGCGTTAATTGTCTTTGCACATCCTAGAAAAGAAAGTTTTACACGTTGATCAAGCGATGAAAAGCTTGACTTCAGAATGGCTTTTCAACAGCAACGGTGCTCAAGTCATTGACCATATCTTCTATGGGCGAGTACCTTATTTAACGAGGGAAGAGCTGGAGCTGTATCTCGTGGATGCAAGGGAGCAAATTCAGAGAATTTTTCATAAATGGTGAAGAGAGATTCACTAATAGTATATAAATATGAAGGACTGAGTTCATTGGCTCGGTCCTTTTGCTTGCTATATAACTAGCTTTTTCCAAGACTTTATGATAGAATGAAACGTATGCCTTTTTGGGCAAATTAAGAAAGTGAATGTTAGTATGAGAAAAATTGTAATTAATGGTGGAAAAACACTGAAAGGGTCGGTTACCGTTAGTGGTGCAAAAAACTCAGTTGTTGCTCTTATTCCGGCCATTATTCTTGCAGACGGGATTGTTACTCTGGACGGAGTACCTGCAATCTCGGATGTAGATAGCTTAGTTGATATTATGAAAACAATGGGCGCGACGGTCAAGCGTGATGGTGAGACGCTTGAGATTGACCCTCGTGGTGTAAAAGACATGCCTATGCCGTTTGGCAAAATTAATAGCTTGCGTGCATCCTACTATTTTTACGGATCCCTCCTTGGTCGCTTTGGTCAAGCTGTCGTTGGTTTGCCAGGTGGTTGTGATTTGGGACCGCGTCCGATTGATTTGCACTTGAAAGCATTCGCGGCAATGGGGGCTGAGACAACCTATGAAGGTGACTATATGCGCTTGGCAACTAATGGTCAGCGTATTCAAGGGGCACATATCTTCATGGATGTTGTCAGCGTCGGTGCGACAATTAATACTATCTTAGCAGCTGTCAAAGCAGAAGGCCGTACAGTTATTGAAAACGCGGCGCGTGAACCTGAAATTATTGATGTGGCAACTTTGCTTAACAATATGGGGGCACGTATCCGTGGTGCGGGTACAGATATTATCACCATTGATGGTGTAGACAGTCTAAAAGGAACACGTCATCAAGTTATTCCAGACCGTATTGAAGCAGGGACTTATATTGCCCTTGCTGCTGCTGTTGGTGAAGGTATTCGCATTGATAATGTCCTTTATGAACACTTAGAGAGTTATATCGCTAAGTTGGAAGAAATGGGTGTTCGCATGACCATTTCTGAAGATAGTATTTTTGTTGAAAAGCAAGAGAAATTGAAGGCGGTAAGTGTGAAAACTTCACCTTATCCAGGTTTTGCGACAGACTTGCAGCAACCCATTACGCCTTTACTGCTTAAGGCAGAAGGTACTGGTACGATTGTTGATACGATTTATGAAAAACGTGTTGGTCATGTGCAGGAGCTTGCAAATCTTGGAGCAAAAATCTCTACTCGTAACAACCATATTGCCTTTGAAGGTCCAAATCAACTGATTGGGACATCTGTTAAAGCTACTGATTTGCGTGCGGGAGCCGCAATGGTTATCGCTGGTTTAATGGCTCAAGGGCGTACAGAAATTACAAACATTGAGTTTATTCTACGTGGTTACTCAAATATTATTGATAAGCTGACAGAATTAGGTGCAGATATTCAATTGATTGAGGATTAGAGAGTCTAATTGAGAGCTATTTTCTCAAAACGTAATCGATTAAAAAAACGAAACAATCTGGGGCTGGGAGTAATTCTCAGCCCCTTGGGTACACTATGACACTTTGGACAAGACTAGCGAAGTTTGCTTGCTTTGAAACGGACCGTTTGTATTTACGACCATTTTCTTTTGAAGATGGGGAAAGTTTCTATGAAATTGTATCAAATCCTGAAAATCTTCCTTTTATCTTTCCAGCTTTGGAGGACAGAAATATTGCTTTTTCGACAATGGTTGAAAAATTTATGCGTTCACCATTGGGAAACTGGGCTTTAGTTGATAAGCATTCGGAGAGGATGATTGGTGCGCTTTGCTTTGAAAAGGTAGACGAACGTCAACTTTCTGCGGAGCTCAGCTATTTCCTAAAAAAAGACTACTGGAGAAGAGGTTTGATGACGGAAGCAGTGCGGACTTTAGTCTATCTAGCTTTTTATGAGTTTGGTCTGAGGGAGCTGGTTATTGTCACTCATGAGGAAAATGTGGCCAGTCAGATGGTGGCGAAAAAAGCTGGTTTGGTACAGGTTGCGCAGTATCGTGGAAGTGACCGCTATAGCCATAAAACAAGAAATTATCTAAAATTTAGCTTGAAGAGGGCTGAATTTAGTTTAGAAATGTATGAGGAGAATGAATGATTACCATTAAATCACAACGAGAAATTGATGCAATGAACCGTGCTGGAGATGTTCTGGCTGGTATTCATATTGGTTTGCGAGAGATTATCAAGCCAGGCGTTGACATGTGGGAAGTAGAGGAATATGTCCGTAAAACGTGTAAGGAAAAGAATGTTTTGCCACTCCAAATTGGTGTTGATGGAGAATTGATGGATTATCCTTATGCAACTTGTTGTGGATTAAATGACGAGGTCGCTCATGCCTTTCCGCGTCATTACAAACTTAAAGAAGGTGATTTGCTGAAGGTCGATATGGTTTTGAGTGAGCCCTTAGACAAAGCGGTAATTGATGTTTCTAAGCTCAACTTTAATGATGTCAAGGCTATGAAGAAAATCACCCAGACCTATCGTGGTGGTTGTGCGGATTCCTGCTGGGCTTATGCGGTTGGTCAGGTCTCTGAAGAAGTTCAAAACTTGATGGATGTGACCAAGGAATGTTTGTATCGTGGTATCGAGCAAGCCGTTGTTGGCAATCGTATCGGTGATATTGGTGCAGCCATTCAAGAATATGCAGAAGGTTTGGGCTACGGTGTTGTTCGTGACTTGGTGGGGCACGGCGTTGGACCAACCTTCCACGAAGAGCCGATGGTTCCTCACTATGGAACTAAAGGGCGTGGACTCCGTTTGCGTGAGGGCATGGTTTTGACTATCGAGCCTATGATTAATACAGGGACTTGGGAAATCGATACGGATATGAAGACTGGTTGGGCTCACAAAACACTTGATGGTGGCTTATCTTGCCAATATGAGCATCAGTTTGTTATTACTAAGGATGGTCCAGTCATTTTGACGAGTCAAGGTGAAGAAGGGACCTATTAATTCTCGGAGAGGTCGTGAATAATAGGTGAATGAGGAAGGAGGAGAGAATGAAGAAAACCAAAATAGTTGAAGGTTTGAAAACATTCTGCTCAACCTTCTTTTCTTTTTATCGTTCTGCTGATAGCGATGTAACAAGTGTTGCAGTAGCTTACTATTTGTTAATTTCTATTTTTCCTATTCTTCTAACTCTTGCGAATTTACTACCCTATTATCCATTTGATGTGGATATGATTTTATCGGTTATAGCTGAATTTGTGCCAGACAAGCTCTATCCTTCGGTTTCATCTTTTATCACTTCTGTATTAACAAAGCCGTCGTCATCATGGTTAGGGATTTCAATTCTGACCACTCTTTGGACCCTGTCACGTAGTATGACCATTTTGCAGAAGGCCTTTAATAAGGCTTATGGCATCAATGAACACCGTGATTTTATTATTGGGCATTTGATTGGCATATTTTTAGGAATTGGTCTGCAGGTAATTATCCTCTTAAGTATTACGCTTTTGACTTTCGGGCAGGCAGTTTTTTCTTATATTAATAAGCTGGTTCCTATTGAAGATGCCTGGCTGAAGGGACTTCTTAGTCAAACACAGTTAGTAGGTTTAATGGCTCTGTTTGCCGCCTTGGTTATGCTTTATTTCTTTTTGCCAAATGTTCGGATAAAAAAAGTTCGATATGTTTTTCCAGGAACGTTGTTTGTTCTGTTGACGATGACTTCTATTGGAAAGTTATTTTCGATTTATGTTGATAATTATGCCAATCAATTGCTAGATTTTAGAATGGTTACAGCCGTTATTTTCCTTGTGTTTATGCTTTGGTTCATTTTTATGGCTCAGGTACTCATCATTGGTGCAATGATTAATGCTACGGTTCAAAGTATGCAGGTAGAAGAGTTTCATGCCAGAGATGGGGATATTGTTTCTATCTTGAATAGGCTCAAGGCAAGATTTACAGCGATAGATAAAGAATGGGAGTGAGAAAGAACTCATCTAATTGAAAAAAGAGTTCGTCTTCTCACCCCCGCACAGTTGATTAGGTCAGATTTGGAGTGTGAAACGCGAACAAATCTGCCAATCAACCACTGCGCTGAGATGTTGACACGAACTCTGAGAAATGAGGTAGGAGAATTCCCACCTCATTTCTTATCTTTAAATACAAATAATTTACTTAAAACGTAGTTTAGGACAATAACTAAGACTTGCGAGAAAAGTGTCGCAATGGCATTGACCAGGTTGATGTTGTTATGTACAAATTGTCCAATCAATTGTGGATAGGCAGCTACGAGTATATAGGCTAAAGCCATATCCAAAACAAGAGTGACAATTCGAGCGGTAGTGAATTTGATGAGGCGTTGGAACCAGCCTTCCCTTACTTGCTTAAATACAAAGCGATCATTTGTCCAAAAGGCAAAGAGGATAGCTACTGCATTGGCTAAAAGAGTTACTAGCAGAATGGATGGGATGAACAGAAAGAGTCCCATACGGGTAATCATATAAACAAGGGTTGCTGCCACACCTGCAATCAAATAGAGAATAACTTCGTTATTGATGAGTTGATAAAATAGTTTTTTCATAGGACTAGTCTAGCATTTTTAGGAAAAATATGCTATACTAATCAACGTTGTTGACAAATTCAATGACCCTTGGGGCTTGCTCACTTTACCCAAGCATATTTTAAGCTTTTTCGCTAAAGGAGAATTTTATGAATACATCTAAATGGACTGCCAGAGATATGGCAGAAATTGCTCTTGTTGCGGCGATTTATGTCGCTCTTACCTTGACGCCGCCATTGAATGCTATTTCCTTCGGGGCTGTTCAGTTCCGTTTGTCTGAAATGCTCAATTTCTTGGCTTTTTATAATCGTAAGTATATTATCGCTGTGACCATTGGCTGCATGATTTCCAACTTGATTGGTTTTGGTGTGATTGACCTCTTTGTGGGGGGATTCTCGACATTAATCTTCGTTACCTTGGGAGTTATTCTGTTTGAAAAATACAAGAAGGACTATCTATTCGGTGGATTATTTAACAAGGCTTTCTTTTATTTCTCATTCTTTTTTGCGGCAACTATGTTTACCATTGCTTTAGAATTAAAAGTCTTATACGATTTACCATTCTTTCTAACTTGGTTGACAACAGCAGCAGGAGAATTGCTTTCTCTATTAGTTGGAGCTGTTGTTATCGATAAACTATCCAAGAAAATAAATTTTGAAAAGTAAGCATACAATAAATGTGAGCAGACACTTTCGAGTGTCTTTTATTTTTAGGTCGCATTATTTTGTATTGATTGACAATTTAGTTTATACTGGGGATAGAAGAAATAGGAGGTCTTTTATGACAAGGTATACGTTTTCAAATGGTGTAACTGTTCCTAAAATTGGTTTTGGAACTTGGCAGATACCTGATGGTGAAGTGGCGTACGGTGCGGTTTCTTATGCATTGGAAGCTGGTTATCGCCATATTGATACTGCTCAAATTTATGGCAATGAAGCTAGTGTGGGTCGGGCTATAGCTGATAGTGGCCTAGCTCGTGAGGACATTTTTTTAACAACTAAGGTTTGGAATGATAAGATTGGCTATGAAGATACCCTTGCTTCAGTAGAAGAATCCATGCAGAAATTGCAGGTGGATTATCTGGATTTGTTACTGATCCATTGGCCAAATCCAAAGGCTAGTCGTGAGACAATTGGATGGAAAAAACGGAATGCCCAGGTTTGGAAGGCATTAGAAGAGCTCTATCGTGTTGGAAAAGTGAAAGTAATTGGAGTTTCTAACTTTATGGAACACCATCTAGAAGCTTTGCTGGAAACGGCTGAGATTATCCCGATGGCTAATCAGATTATGTTAGCTCCAGGAACTCCTCAGTCAGAATTAGTTGCTTACTGCAAAGCCAAAGGAATTCTTTTGGAGGCCTATAGCCCATTTGGTACAGGGACACTTTTCCAAAGCCAAGAAGCAGCCGATTTGGCTAAAGAAGCTGGTTGTAGTGTTGCTCAGTTAGCATTGGCTTGGTCTTTAGATAAGGGCTTTCTACCATTACCAAAATCAACCAGCCCAGAAAATATCAAGGCCAATTTGGATATTGATGACCTAGTCATTAGTCCAGAGGCCGTAGCCCAGTTGGACAAGCTTGCAGGTGTCAAAGGGTGGCTAGACCCAGATTTGGCAGAGTTTTAAGAAGAAAAGTGAAAGTATGTGTAGCTCACATGCTTTTTCTATTGAGTCACTTGTACCGCTTTCATGCTATAATAGTAGCTATGGAAGAAAAATATTTGAAAATTGCTCAGGAATTGGGCGTTAGTTTAAAACAGATTGATACGGTTTTGGCTTTGACAGCTGAAGGCAACACTATTCCCTTTATCGCTCGTTATCGGAAGGATGTGACAGGGAACTTGGACGAGGTGGTCATCAAATCCATCATCGATCGGGATAAGGCCTTGACTGCTCTTGCTGACCGTAAGGCAACAGTTCTTGCCAAGATTGAAGAGCAGGGCAAATTAACAGACCAGCTCCGTCAGGCTATCGAGGAAGCGGAAAAGCTGGCAGATGTGGAAGAGCTCTACCTGCCTTATAAGGAAAAACGTCGGACCAAGGCAACGGTGGCGCGTGAGGCTGGACTGTTCCCGCTGGCTCGCTTGATTTTGCAGAATGTGGCTGACTTGGAAGAGCAGGCTGCTGCTTTTATCTGTGAAGGCTTTGATACGGCTCAGGCTTGTTTGGCTGGGGCTGTGGATATTTTGGTCGAAGCGATCTCAGAAGACAATAAACTTCGGGCCTGGGTCTACCATGAAGTACAGACCAATTCAAGCCTTACTTCAGAGCTAAAAGATCAAGAAGCAGACGAGAAAGAAGTCTTTCAGATTTACTATGATTTTTCTGAGAAAGTGGCAAAAATGCAGGGTTATAAGACCCTGGCCATCAATCGTGGGGAGAAATTAGGCATTCTCAAGGTTTCTTTTGAACACAATGTGGATAAAATGATCCGCTTCTTTGAGCTTCGGTTTCCACAGTCCAATAGCTACATCAAGGATGTCATTCAGCAGGCCATCAAGAAGAAAATTCTGCCTGCTATGGAGCGTCGGATTCGGACAGAATTGACGGAAGAAGCAGAAGAAGGAGCTATCCAACTCTTCTCTAAAAACCTACGAAATCTGCTCCTTGTATCTCCCCTCAAAGGCAAGGTTGTTCTTGGTTTTGACCCTGCCTTCCGGACAGGGGCTAAGCTGGCGGTTGTAGACCAGACAGGCAAACTCTTGACAACCCAGGTCATCTATCCAGTTGAGCCGGCTGGTCAGCGTCAAATTGCCCAGGCCAAGAAAGACTTGGCAGACTTGATTGGGCAATACCAAGTGGAAATCATTGCTATCGGAAATGGAACGGCCAGCCGTGAGTCTGAAGCTTTCGTTGCTGATTTGCTCAAGGACTTTCCAGAAGTTTCTTACGTTATTGTCAATGAAAGCGGAGCCTCTGTCTACTCAGCTTCTGAACTGGCACGATACGAGTTCCCAGACCTCCCCGTCGAGAAACGCTCTGCCATTTCCATTGCCCGCCGTCTGCAAGACCCGCTGGCTGAGCTGGTCAAAATCGATCCCAAGTCGATCGGTGTTGGTCAGTACCAGCACGATGTCAACCAGAAAGCTCTGTCTGAAAGTCTGGATTTTGTGGTCGATACGGTGGTCAACCAGGTCGGGGTCAATGTCAATACGGCCAGTCCTGCCCTTCTAGCTCACGTGGCTGGTCTCAACAAGACCATTTCGGAGAATATCGTCAAGTACCGCGAGGAAAATGGAGCCTTGACCTCTCGTCAGCAGCTTAAAAAGGTGCCTCGTCTGGGTGACAAGGCCTTTGAGCAGGCAGCTGGTTTCTTGCGGATTCCAGATGCGACTAACTTTTTGGACAATACTGGCGTGCACCCAGAGTCTTACAAGGCTGTGGAAAACCTGTTAGAACTTCTGGCTATTGACCACTTAGATGAGGCTGCGCAGGAAAAATTAAAGCAGGTGGCAATCGCAGATACAGCAGAAAAAATCGGTGTCGGTCAGGAAACCTTGAAGGACATCATCGCAGACTTGCTCAAGCCAGGTCGTGATTTACGGGATGACTTTGAAGCACCAGTCCTCCGTCAAGATGTCTTGGATGTTAAGGACTTGGTGGTAGGTCAGGAATTGCAGGGGACAGTCCGCAATATTGTGGACTTTGGAGCCTTTGTGGACATCGGTGTCCATGAAGATGGCTTGATTCACATTTCACGCATGGTCAAACGCAAACGGGATAAGAATGGACGCCAACAAGCCTTACCTCATCCTAGCGAAGTCCTCGCTGTTGGGGAAATCGTTACTGTCTGGCTGGTTGAAGTGGACATCAAACGCAACCGTATCGGCCTTAGCCTTTTGAAACCAAATGGATCTGAATAAGTATGTGCAAGAAGTTTCCTTGCAAGACTTCGGTAAGGAATTTCGACATCAGGCTGTCTGGAACAGGCGACTGCGGTCAACAGGTGGTCGCTTTTTTCCAAGAGATGGGCATTTGGATTTCAATCCCAAGCACTTGGAGGAGCAAGGCTTAGAAGTCTTTCGGAAGATTGTCCGTCACGAGCTCTGCCATTACCATCTCTACTTTGAGAAGAAAGGCTATCGGCACGGAGATAGGGACTTCAAAGAACTGCTGGCTGCGGTGGACGGCCTGCGCTATGCTCCCAAACTGGAACAAACTGCCAAGCCTAGCCTGCTGTATACCTGTCAGTCCTGTGGACAAGTTTACCAGCGCAAGCGCCGCATTGACCTAAAAAAATACCGATGTGGGAAGTGTAGGGGGCTTTTAGTGAAAATGTTTTAAAATGAGAAAATCAGTCCTAAGAGATTCACTTAGGGCTGGATTTCTGTGATAAGGTATTGGGATTTTTTTGAAACTGGCAGAACAAAAAAATGTGTTATGATATAACTAGGGAAAACGCCGAGGGCGGAACAGGCAGCCGCCACACCTTTTGGGTCTGAAAGAGATGTAGGAGTGTCACCCTACCGATGTTTTTTCAAATTTTGGGAGACGTTTCGTTTCCTTTTTTTTGTTCTAAAGGATTAGGAATAAGTAAAAGGATTAGGGTTGAAGGATCGGTTCTGGGAGTTGTAAAATGATATTTTTATCATTTTTCACAACTTTGCTTGAATGGTGTGAGAGTTGTTCGATGTAATATTGTCTACTAGTATTGAAAAGTGTAATGAGTTCGGAGTATAGAGACTGACCATGGAGTTCCATCAAGATTTCACAGAGTTTTAAAACACGGAGATAAGCAGACTGGAGATCTTTACGGATTTGATAGGTATCATAGCGATTAGCTTTGCTACGAATATCTGTGGTATGGGAGAAAACTGTTTCAAATTCCTGCTGACTTTCTTTTAGGTTCTCAAAAAATCTTTTTAAACCAAGGATTTCGATATATTCAATTGTTTCTGGACTGGATAAGCGATTAAATAGTTTGTCCAGTTCTAGACTTTCTTTTTCATAATCAAGTCGATGTATGTCTCGGAAAGGTTTTACAATTTCTGTTAACTCACTATAAGCAGTTTTTTCAGATTGTCGTTTACTCGTTTCGAAGGCGGCTAGACTACGTTTAAAAATAGAAAAGTCACTATTACGGAGTTGATTGGCATCCTGAATCTTTTTTGTTAATGCTTTTCCTTTATCTTGATTGATGGCTTTTTGGTATTGGTTGAAGGCTGTTTGCCATGTATCTATTGCTAGGGTCAAATGCTTATCTTGATTGAAAGGAATTTGACTTTGTTGTAATGATTTGAGACTGCGAGAATTAAGTTGGTAAAAGTTGCTGTTGTCCAACTTTTGCAGTGGTAATGGTTTCACTTTACTTGTTCGTATGCTTGTGTTTGATGCAGAGTGATTTTCTTTTTTTGCTGTCATCAGCTATCCTCATTTCTTATGTGATGGTACTATGATAGCAATTATACAAGCTATTCAACAGGACATTTTTGTCCCGAAAATGAACATGGAAGTAATGAAGTGCTGATTTTACTGCCTGATAACAAGAAATGAACTGATAGGTCGGTATATTGTTCCTTTGTGGGAGTCTATCCTACAGATTAGTTGATAGTTTTAATTCTTGTCACATAAAAATTGTGAAAATAGATCGTATTTTTTGTATTTTATTGTAATCAAAAGATAATAAGTCTAAAGAAGTTTTGCTTGTGAGCTTTCAGTCGATGGATTAGTCGACTGATTTTCAGTTTGTTAGCTGATTGAAAGATTTTTTTGAAGCATGAAAAAATTGAACTTCAATAATCAGTATATTATTCATAATAAATAAGGCATTTTTATCTGTCTCGTGGTATAATTTTATAGAACCTATTACGCTATTTCTGGGCGTAAGTTATAAAGAATAAGGAGAAATCATGATTACTTCTGAAGAGATTAAATTACGTCTATGGAATGGTGCCAATGAACTCCGTGGCTCTATGGATGCTAGTCGGTACAAAGATTATATGCTTGGGCTCATGTTCTACAAGTTTTTAAGTGACCAGACCTTAAAGGCTTTTGCCAACACATCGGGCTTGACCAAGGAAGAAAATTGGTATAAGGAGTATGTGCTGGCTCATCAAGAGTATGGGACAGAGTTAGAAAAGATGATCCAAGACGTTTTGGGCTATTTTGTCCGTCCTGAACATCTCTACCAAACTTGGATTAAGGATATGAACGAGGGGCGGTTTGAAGTTCAGAAGGTGACGGATAGCCTGAGCCAATTTGAGCGAAGTATTGCCGTAGCCAATGGTTCAGATGATTTTCAAGGTCTTTTTGCCAGCTCTACTCTTGATCTGACGGATACAGCACTGGGAAGCAACCTCAATGAACGGAGTAAAAACATACAGGCTCTTATCCGTTTGTTTGAGGACTTGGACATGGTTGCCCTACAAAGTGGAGATGTTTTGGGGGATGCCTATGAGTATCTGATTGGACAATTTGCCATGGAATCTGGTAAGAAGGCTGGCGAGTTCTACACGCCCCACCAAGTCAGTGAAGTGCTGGCTCAGATTGTTGCGACCAATTCTTCTATTTCATCCATCTATGACCCAACCGTTGGGTCTCGTGTCATAATAATGACAGAGGCAAATAGTTCAGTAAAATCAAAGGTTTTGAAGCTTCTACCAAAGTTAAAAACTGAAGAAACTGATAGTTTATGTGTTGCTTAGAGTCATTATCCATTAAAATAATGGTTGTAAGCAGCACATAAGCCGAAGAGAAAAGAGGTAGTGGAGGTAGTGTATGCGATGGATATTAAAAATTCCCGATTAGTCTTGTCTTATCAATTCTGACTGCTTTTCTGACATTCTTACTTGGTATAGGAACGGCGTTACTTTATATCGTTATGATGTTCTGCATATTTGGGGCGTTAGCTTCTTTCATTCAAGGAGAAGTCGGAATAGGCATATCGGGTTTGATTATCGGTTTCCTATTTAGTCCTTATGGGCTCCCGATGATAGGAGCGACTGTGATAGCGTTTATTGAATTGATAAATGAGAAGATTAAAGAGGTGTAGGTAAATAGATATTTTGTGAGGAGGCGAGGCAACTTGAAAGAATATATTGCGAGTTTAGAAAAAGAGTTTTCTTTGATAGAAAATGGTTTCAAAGAGGAAGAGAAAAGAGCCTTAACTGATTATAAAGCTAATGATAATGAATATGCTAAGAGTTTGGCATTTTTAGCATATAAATCTGATACCTATCAAGTAAGAATGTACGGTGTATTTCTTTTTGGATATTTATCAGAACAAGATGATATTTTAGCATTTATGAGAGATGAAGTTTCCAAAGATGATAATTGGAGAGTTCAGGAAGTATTGGCAAAGGCATTTGATGAATTCTGCAAGAAAAAAGGATATAAAAAAGCACTTCCAATAATTGATGAATGGTTAAAAAACAATAATCCTAATACAAGGAGAGCTGTTACGGAGGGACTAAGAATATGGACAAGTAGACCATATTTCAAGGAAAATCCGAATGAAGCTATTGAAAGGATTGCCAACTTAAAAGAAGATGCAAGCGAATATGTGAGAAAATCCGTTGGAAATGCTTTAAGGGATATTAGTAAGAAATTCCCGGAGTTGATTAAAATTGAGCTTGATAGCTGGAAATTAGAAAGTAAAGAGATAAAACAAGTTTACAAGTTGGCAAGTAAATTGATTGTATGACAAATAAGAATTCATAGGAGGTAACGATGAACAAGATTACTTGTATTTGTTTAGGTGTTAAAGATATGGAAAGGTCAATCAAGTTTTATAGAGATGGCTTAGGCTATAAGACTGATTGCAGAGAAAATAATCCGCCGGTATGCTTTTTTGATACTCCGGGAACAAAGTTTGAACTATTTCCTTTGGAACAATTAGCAAAAGATATTGATGGAAATAATCCACCAAAAGGAAACGGATTTTCAGGAATTACATTAGCTTACAATGTTGAACATAAAGAAGATGTGGATAGTGTAATTGAATTAGTACGAAGCGCTGGCGGAAGAATTGTAAGGATGTATTCTCGGCAAAGGAAATTGAAAAGCTTTCGGGCGATTTAATTCACAGCCTTGTAGAAAAGATAAGTATTTCCAAATTCTCCAAGTGGACGCAGTTCCCAAGCGTGATGATTTTTATACGCTCAGAGTTGAGTAATAGAATTAAATTTTGGGGTTTCAAAGCAGAATTTTCATCCATTTTCAGAAAAAATCTATCAATTGCCTTGGTAAAACTTGATTTTCTAGAATCAGTCTTCGGGCTGATTTTTTTGTGGAGAAATGTGATATACTAGAGTAGAATTGAGGTGAGTCTATGACGCAAAAGAGAGAAGAACGCTTAATTGAGTTATATGAAAAAGGTGTCTTGACCAAGGAAGAGGCGCGTGCCTGTTTTAAGGAAATGAATCAAGAACCAGACTTTCTTTTTGTGGAAGAAAAAGTAAAATTGAATTTTACCTTGCCAAGTTTTAAGGTCTTTGCTTCCTCCAAATTGAAACAATCCTATAGTTTTGAAGGGATTGAATCACTCTTTTTAAAATTATCTGAGGGACGTCTAACTTTGGCTAAGTCTAAAAATAATCAGATTAGTGTGGAGATTTGCTACAATCAAGATGCACCAGAAGATAAGCTTCCTCGTCTTTATGTTGAAAAAAAGGGGCTTTATTTTCACAGTAGTTTGGCCTGTCGTTTGACAATCAACTTACCTCAGGAATGGATGTCAGTACTAGATGTAGAACTTGGTCAAGCAGATGCTCGCTTGGATTACTTACCATTTGAAGATATTTCTATCCGCAGTTCAAGGGATAAAAAACAACAGGATATTCGCTTGACGACTTGCGGTGGTTATCCCCAACACTTGTATGTGCAACTAGCTCAGGCTCCCTTGACTTTACAAACTGGCAAAGGCCAGGGAATTCGGGGGCAGATTGAGTCGCAATCAGGTCATGTCTTGGTTAACCGGAAAAAGAAAAATAGTCCCTATCAGTTTGAAAAATCTGGCAATGATTTACTTTTCTTGAAGGTACAAACAGGTCAAGGGGGCTTTTACGTGAAAGGAATAAAAGATGTCAATTGAATTGTATAAAGTAAGGCAGGGGAAGATAGTATCTGGGGTTCTTGCCGGCATAGCGCATAAATTGGGCTGGGAATCCTGGGTAACACGCGCGATATTTATTGCAGGTCTCCTCTTAGGCAAATCCTTCCTCCTTCTGATTGCTCTCTATATTGCAGCAGCTTATTTTTTACCCTATAAGGAAGATAGGGATGCGGAACGCTATGGAATAGGTCCACGTAAGATAAAAGAAGCGGAAAAGATAAATAAGTCTTGGTTTGAATAATGCAAAAAACTTGAGTTTAAATGCTCAAGTTTTTTGTATGCTTAGTTTGTGTGGCTGGCGATGATGTCCATTTGTCCTGTAAATGTCCAGTCTGTCACATCGGTTGGTAAGATAAAGTGGCTTCCTTTTTGAAGTGGGTAGCTGGTTTCACCGACTTGGATGGCACCTTCCCCTTCGATGACACTGACAAGCAGGTAAGGAGCTGTCTGTTCCATTTTGATTTCTTGTTGGATATTCCATTTATATACGGTAAAGAAGGGATTGGCAACCAGAAGTGTTGAGTCAAGATTGCCTGCTTTGAGGTGGGCAGGTGTTGAGTTAGCAACAGGTCCGATGGTCAGTACATCAATCGATTTTTCAATGTGTAGTTCACGGAGGTTGCCTGCATCGTCACGGCGGTCAAAGTCATAGACACGGTAGGTTGTATCGCTAGATTGTTGGGTTTCTAAAATCAGGATTCCCTTACCGATGGCGTGCATGGTGCCGCTTGGTACAAAGAAGAAATCACCCTTTTTGACAGGTACATGGGTCAACAGCTTGTCCCAATCTCCAGCTTCGATTTGCTGACGGAGTTCTTCTTTGGATTGGGCATTGTGGCCATAAATGATCTCAGCTCCGTCTTCGGCTTCCAAAATGTACCAACATTCTGTCTTGCCCAGTTCGCCTTCGTGAGCCAAGCCATAGCTATCATCGGGATGGACTTGAACGCTGAGCCAATCGTCTGCATCAAGGATTTTTGTTAATAATGGAAAGACATCATCTGTTGGATTGCCAAATAAATGTTTTTCATTCTGATAGAGGTCATCCAGTCCTCTTCCTTTATATTGACCGTTTGAGACAGTTGTTACGCCATTTGGATGGGCAGAGATGGCCCAACATTCACCAGTCTTTTCACTAGGAATATCGTAGTGGTAGTTGGTCCTTAGGCGATTGCCCCCCCAAATTTTTTCGTGCATAACAGGTGTGAGAAACAATGGTTCCATGATTTTCTCCTTAGTAGTAAGTATTGATCTATATAAAGTATAACAGATTTGTTAGAAATATGTAGCACTGGGAGGGAAGTGCATTTAATCTGTAGAAGTTTTGCTAATTTTGTGAGAAAAAGAAAGAAACTCATTCTTTTTACCAAATCAGCCACTTGTTTTTCCTCCAACCCCTAGCTTATGGTATAATATAATAAAACTGAAAGTGAGGGAAGAAATGACCGTTTATGTGAAAGATTTGGTCGATAATCTGCGGATTGAGTGTGCTTACAGTACGGAAGAGCTCTTGCAAAAGCAAATTACGACGGCAGATATTACCCGACCAGGATTGGAAATGACTGGCTATTTTGATTACTATGCTCCAGAGCGCATCCAGTTGATAGGGATGAAGGAATGGTCTTATTTGATGGCTATGACTGCCCATAACCGCTATCAGGTTCTTTCTCAGATGTTCCAGCCAGAAACCCCTGTTGTCATAGTGGCACGTGGTTTGGAAATCCCTGAGGAGATGTACAAGGCTGCAAAAGAAAAACAAATTGCTATCTGTCGAAGCAAGACAGCAACCAGTCGTCTATCGGGAGAATTGTCTTCTTACTTGGATAGTCGCCTGGCTCAGCGGACGAGTGTACACGGTGTCTTGATGGACATTTACGGTATGGGTGTGCTTATCCAGGGCGATTCTGGTATCGGTAAGAGTGAGACTGGTCTTGAGTTGGTTAAACGAGGACACCGATTGGTGGCTGATGACCGTGTTGATGTATATGCAAAAGACGATGTCACTCTCTGGGGTGAACCTGCGGAAATTCTGCGCCACTTATTAGAGATTCGAGGAGTCGGCATTATCGACATCATGAGTCTATACGGTGCTAGTGCCGTGAAAGATTCATCAGAAGTGCAATTAGCTGTCTACTTAGAAAATTTTGAAACAGGTAAGGTATTTGACCGTTTGGGAAATTCTGGCGATAGTATCGAAATAGCAGGAATTGCTATTCCACAAATACGTATTCCTGTAAAAACCGGTCGAAATATTTCTGTTGTAATTGAAGCAGCAGCCATGAACTACCGTGCCAAACAGATGGGGTTTGATGCAACGAAGATCTTCGAAGAACGCTTGTCTAATTTAATTGAGCACAATAGAGAAGAGGTTTAATATGGATCCTATTGCGATTAAATTAGGTCCCTTAGAAATTCGTTGGTATGCAATCTGCATTTTGCTTGGTCTGATTCTAGGTGTTTATCTGGCGACAAACGAGGGACCACGAAAGAAAATCCGTCAGGACGATATTTTAGATTTTATTCTAATCGCATTTCCGCTTTCTATCCTGGGGGCACGGATTTACTATGTAGCCTTTTCATGGAGCGAATACAAGGATAACATTTTATCTATCTTCGCTATCTGGAACGGTGGTATTGCCATCTATGGTGGTTTGATTACAGGTGCAATCGTCCTTTATTTCTTTACCCAGTATCGCTTTATTAATACCCTGGATTTTTTGGATATTGTAGCGCCATCGGTCATGATTGCTCAGGCAATCGGTCGTTGGGGGAATTTCTTTAACCAAGAGGCCTATGGCAAGGCAGTAGAAAGTTTGAACTACCTGCCAGCCTTTATCCGAGACCAGATGTATATTGATGGTGCCTACCGTCAACCAACCTTCTTGTTTGAGTCTCTCTGGAATTTGCTAGGCTTTGGCTTGGTTTGTGTGTTACGTAGACGGCCAAAATTCCTTAAACAGGGAGAAATTACAGCTTTCTACCTAGTCTGGTATGGTTGTGGTCGCCTTTTGATAGAAGGCTTGCGGACGGACAGCCTCATGTTCTTGGGAATACGTGTTTCACAATGGCTATCTGGGGTGTTAATCCTCGTTGGTATTATCATGGTTGTGTTGCGGAGAAGAAAGTCTTCTATTCCATTCTATCAACCCTAAAGGAGAAGATATGATTATTGAAATTTCTGTCTTGATTATTGCTTTGTCCATCGCGGCGGTGGCAGTATATATTGTTTTGTTGTTGAAAAAATTGGGTACGGTGACAGATGAAGCCCAGCAAACGCTTAAGGTCTTGACCAGCGATGTCAATGTGACTCTCTATCAGACCAACGAGCTTTTGGCTAAAACCAATGTCTTAGTCGAAGATGTAAATGGTAAGGTTTCGACCCTTGATCCTCTTTTTGTAGCGGTAGCTGACTTGTCAACTTCTGTATCAGATCTGAATGCTTCAGCGCGTGATTTGACAGTCAAAGCTAAGTCTGCTGGAGCAAGTACTGTAAAAGTCGGCGGAGCTCTTTCAGCTCTGTCAACTCTCTCATCTCTCTTAGGTAAGAAAGGAGAAAAAAATGGTAAAAAAATCTAATGTCTTAACCAGTCTCTTATTGGGTGTAGCAGGTGGTGCTGCCGCAGCAGCATTTTTAGCAAGTAAAACTGGTCAAGCGGTCAAGGAAAAAGTTGTAAACTTTGCTAATGACTATAAAGAAAACCATGAAGAAATCAATGCTGATTTTGTCAATAAGGCACAAGATTTAGGCAAACAAGCGACTGAACGATTTACCGAAGTAAAAACTCAACTTGAAACTGGTGAATTGACAGTAGAAGATTTGGTCAAGTCTGGTAAGGAAAAATCCTTGGAAACCTTTGAGCAAATCAAGGAAAAAATTGCGGAACAAAACTTGTCAACGGCAGACATTTTGGAAGCTATTAAGGCAAAAACTGCTAAAGCTCCGACAGTGGATTTGACAGAAGAAGATATTGAGGATGCTGTAGTTGTGTCTGAAGATATTGAGCTTACAATTGATGATGTCATCATCGAGCCTGTATCAGAAACAGTTTCAGAAGTAGCAAGCGAAACTGCCTCAGAAACAGTTGAAGGATAAAAAGAAACTAGCTTAGAATGTTGATATACTCCCCTTATAGTGGACAGTGAAAAAACAAAAATTTTCACTAGAAACTATAAAGGGAGTTTTATTATGTCCAAAAGAAGTCCAAAGTCTGTCTCTGAGAAACTAGAAATTGTTCTACTCT
>NZ_JAOTGL010000009.1:0-78970 GCF_044427045.1 Streptococcus sp. 2022WUSS135 | reverse complement strand
AGTTTATCATTTCTTAGAAACTTTGTCAACACTTTTTTGAAACTTTTTTTCGTTTCGCTGTTGACTAGTTCCTCAAGAGACAACTCAATTATTCTATCATCTTCTGATGGACTTGTCAACACTTTTTTGAAACTTTTTTTCATTCCGCTATTGACTAGCCTCTCAAGAGACAACTCAATTATTCTATCATGACTTATACACATTGTCAACCGGTTTTTTGGGATTTTTTACACTGAAAGTTCTATGTAGATACTAAAGCATAAGGTTAATTCCAAATAATGCCGCTGAATCAGTCAATCAGGCACTTAAGTTACTATTGGCTGAGTATCACATTTAGTCACTCCTCTCCTATTCCTTCTTCTCTTTGCTATAACCTAGATAAAAAGAAACTGAACAGAACTTTTTATAATACTTCTGCCCAATTTCTTGATTCGATTAACATAATGTTAGTGACTAGCTTTAGCGAAAGTCTTTCAAATGAATTTGTAAATCACGTATCATTTCACGGCGACCATTAAAACATTGTCCGCTAATTAATTTTTCGTATTTATCAAGTTGATCATTGCTCAGATTTTTTCGATAATCTCTCAAGGCACCTCTCAACATTAATAGTTCATCGTTTATCAATCCCGGTGATTGTATTGCGTGAGATAATTCGTGAATATCTTCATGTGGCATACGGTCAAACTTGCGTTTTTGACTTTCCTGTTTGCGGATACGATCCTTGATTCGATTTCTGAACTTGACTTTGAAATAACAATATAATTGAACTTGTTCATCAACTAGCCACGGTTGATCTTCCAACAATTCAAACAAGGTCATCATTCCTTCTTGTTCCCAATCATCTCGATCCCATAGTTTAATGTAAAACTCTTTTCGAGCCTTGTTTACAATACCTTTGACGCTTGCGTACACTTTTTCGAAGTCCATTACTTAATCTCCTTTTGTTGATGGTTTAAGTTTATCGAAAAGTGCTGCCTTTCTACAGGACATTTTTGTCTAGCTTCATACTTTATTTGATTTTTCTTTTTTTAAAGTACATTTGCTATTGATACTCTATGGCAAACATTGCTTTCTGCTCCAGAAGGGTGTTATTTGGTATAGTTCTAAGATTGTGATAAATAACTATTGATTCGTTTTTCTTGTAAATACCCTGTTTCTGATATGTATCATGTAAAAAAGCCCTCGCCAAGATTATGTACTTAGCGAAGGCTTTGTGGTTATTTTAGTGGTTGAGAGTGCGGGGAAATCCGTTATGGAATGTCTTGCCCAGACTATTTTTATGCTACTCTTTCGTATTAATTTTCTCTTTTACTTCTTCATAAGAAAGGGGATGAACATCTTCGTCATCGTGTTCAATATTCTCTGGCATTTTGCCTGTTTCATACAGAGATTTAATTTGAACACTATCAAGAGTTTCATATTTGAGAAGTGCTTCTGCAATCAGTTTGTGTGTATCACGGTTTGATTGAATAATATCTGCAGCTTTATTTCGAGCCTCATTTAGCAAATCTCTTACTTCATTATCTAACTCATATGCAGTTTGCTCAGAAATATGTTTTTGAGTTGTTTGTCCACCAAACATTGCATGACTGCCTTCATACTGCATTGGTCCCATTTTTTCACTCATACCATATTCTGCAACCATAGCACGCGCCATCTGTGTAGCTTGTTCAAAGTCATTTGAGGCACCGGTTGTTTGGGTATTGAAAATAATTTCTTCCGCAACACGACCACCCATAAGACCAGCCAATTGCTCCTTCATATCTTCTTTAGATAGAAGCATTTGATCTTCTTTAGGGAGGGCAATCATGTATCCACCTGCGCGACCGCGGGGAACAATTGTTACTTTGTGAACTTCACGTGCATTTGATAGTACGAGACCAACAATTGTATGACCTGCTTCATGGTAGGCAACGATTTCGCGTTCTTTAGCTGAAACTTGACGGTCTTTCTTAGATGGACCTGCAATTACACGATCTTCTGCTTCGTCAATATCTGAAGCATCAATGACAGTCTTGTTTCGACGTGCTGCTACAAGGGCTGCTTCGTTAAGAACATTCTCTAAATCTGCACCAACAAATCCTGGTGTTTGTTGTGCTACTAATTTCAAATCTACATCTGCTGCTAGTGGTTTATTCTTCGCATGAACTTTAAGGATTGCTTCACGTCCTTTAACATCCGGACGACCAACCAATACTTTACGGTCAAAACGACCTGGACGAAGAAGGGCAGGGTCTAAAACATCACTACGGTTGGTTGCGGCAATGACAATGATCCCTTCGTTCCCTTCAAAACCATCCATTTCAATTAAGAGTTGGTTGAGGGTTTGTTCACGTTCATCGTTACCGCCACCCATGCCGACACCACGTTGGCGACCGACAGCATCGATTTCATCGATGAAAATAATGGCTGGTGCTGCTTTTTTTGCATCTTCAAATAATGAACGAACACGACTGGCACCGACACCAACAAACATTTCAACAAAATCTGAACCAGAAATAGAGAAGAATGGCACACCCGCTTCACCCGCTACTGCTTTGGCAAGCAAGGTTTTACCTGTTCCTGGAGGACCCTCTAGTAGCACACCTGCTGGAATACGTGCTCCAAGTTTAGTAAAGCGTTTTGGATCCTTCAAAAATTCAACAACTTCAACTAATTCTTGTTTTTCTTCCTCTGCACCTGCTACATCTGAGAAACGTACCTTGATGTTACTTTGTTCCAAAGCTTTAGCTTTATTCCGTCCAAAGTTCATTGCACCACGTGCTCCACCGCCACCCTGGTTCATCATCATCATAAAGAATACACCAGCAATGATAAGCGGTAACAAATTAAAGACAATATTTAACCAAAGTCCATTTGAACTTTCAGGTTTAATAGTAACCTTTACTCCATTTTCATTTGCAAGAGCTTGTAGCTCTGACAAATTCGTTTCTGACGGTAAAATTAGTGACTTAAAGTTTTTATACTTAACTTTGCTAGAAACTTGGAATAACTTAATAGATGAAGCTAACTCATCTTTAGCTTCCTGTTCTGTTTTGTACTTACCAGTAATTTCAATAACACTTGAATTTGGTTGATAAGTAATTTCAGATACATTATTATTTTTCAATTCAGTTACTACTTGTGAATAACTGATTTCTTGAGTTGCTACTTGCTGACCAGCGCTAAAAAATTGAAAGGCTGTAACAATAGTGGCAATAACGAGAATAATGAGAAAAGGATTTTTTATAAATCCTTTATTTGGTTGATTGTTCATAATATAGTAGGAGACCTTTTTCTATTTTGTGTAAACTTCCTCTTTGAGTACACCAACATAAGGAAGATTACGATAATTTTCATCATAATCTAAGCCAAATCCAACTACAAATTCATTTGGAATAGTAAAGCAAGTGTAGTCTGGCTCGATTTCAACAACACGACCTTCTGGTTTATCAAGAAGAGTGGCAATTTTAATAGAAGCTGCCTGACGCAAAGCAAAGAGTTCTTTCAATTCTTTTAATGTGCGACCAGTGTCAATAATATCCTCTATAAAGATGATATGTCGACCTGCAACACTATTGTCCAAATCCTTGATAATCTTAACGGTACCACAACTCTCAGTACCACCATGGTAGCTAGAAACAACCATATAATCTGTTTCTACATGGGCATCAATATGTTTCATTAATTCTGCCATAAATGGGATAGAACCTTTTAAAATTCCTACAAGAATAGGATTCTTATCTGCATAGTCTGTTGCTAGAATTTGACCGAGTTCTTTGCATTTTGCAACGATTTCTTCTTCTGAAACAAGAATTTTCTTAATATCTTTGTCCAACATAGTTGTTCTACTCTTTCATTTTTATATATAAGGTAGCTTTGATTATATCATTTTTTACTGATTTACTCAAATCACTGCTAACAAGATTCGTAATTCCATAAATTTCTCCATCCTGCTCGATAATAAGCGCATTTTGTCGAGCTTTCTGTGAGATTTTATTATCAATAAACCAACGGCGGAGTTTTTTATTTACTCCGTTTATTAAAATGGTGTCCCCAGCCTGCCTTCTCCTTACTACAATTGGATTTTCTGTAGGAAAATATAAAATACTATCCGCTTCTACCAAAGGATGATTGAGAGAAAAAATATATGAACCGTAAGAAAAAATACCCTCTGATTTTATCATGATTTTTTCTGGTTGACTATCCGTCTCTGGTCCTATTTTATAAATTTGAAAACGATGATAATCCTTCTCTAACATGTAATCATTTTTCAATAAATGATAGTAGTTGGCTTTTGAACGCAAGATGTGTAATACTTCATTAAATTGTGGACGAGAGAGCTGTAAATCAGGAAATTTTTCCAAATATTCCTCTAATAGATAACTTTGTACCGCAGGTGTCTGTTGTTGAAAACTCATCACATCTGTAACGGATAAATCCTGTGTCAAATCTCTTAGCGCTTGAAATAGATTATTTGTATCAACTGCAAGATTATTGAGAGCAAGTTCGATTTTAGGATTTTCCTGTTTTAACTTTGGTAAATAGTCATTTCTGACTCTATTTCGAAAATATTTGAAATCTGCATTACTGCAATCTTCAAAATGAAATAGCTTATCAAAATCTGCCTTTTTAAAAGATAAAAGTGGTCGAATAAGTTCTCCTGTTGCAAAAGGCTGAGTCGGTTGAATTGCTGATAAGTGACGCAAACGCCCTCCTCTAATCAATCGCATAAAGACAGTTTCTGCTTGATCATCTGTATGGTGGGCTGTCACTAGTGCAGTGTAGCCTTCCTTCTCCATGATTGTAGCAAAAAATCCATAACGCCATTTTCGCGCCGCTTCTTCTGAAAAAACACCTTCAAAATAGGACAGATAAAAGGGAACATTGCTTTCTTCTGCTAACTGTTTAAGATATTTTTCCTCGATGACAGATTCTTCCCTCTGTCCATGATTAATATGGGCAATTCCAAGTTCAATCCCTAACACTTGTTTGCATTCGTATAAAAGATGGAATAGGTTCATAGAATCTACCCCACCGGATACGGCTACTAGTACTTTCTTATGTTTATCAAAAAAGTGACCATCCTGTGTCACTTTTAAAAATCTATCTTTCATTTACTTTAAAATCCCGTAAATATCATTTGCAATTTGTGTAATCTCATCATAATTTGATTTATCTGTAAAAATAGATAAAACAAAAGGAGAGCCTGCGTAAACAATCGCTACATCGTGTTTGACATCATCTGCATCGCCAATTTTATGAGCAACTGGAACTGAGATGTCTTTCGAAATACGTTGATTATCAAATTGAGTAGATAACAAACTTTCTAGCACATAGCCATTTTGAATATATAAGGCTTCCATCATTTTCCCTGCGATCTCAGCTGAAGTTTCACGTGTAACCATACTCCACTCACTACCTGTTTTAGCAGTTATTACTTGATAAAAATTGGAATCGAATTTATTAGCTGCATAATAAGAAAGTAAATTACTAGCTACATTGTCTGACTCTTTAGCAGTCTTATTGATCAATTCTTCCACTGAATAATCTTTGTTGTCAGGAGTTTTTGACAGTGAACCACTTCCTCCAGCAACATAAGCTCCTGGGAAGGACATAGATTCGGCTGTATATTTCACTTTAGTAGTCAAATCAATATACCCAGCATTCAGTTGCTCTTGAACGTAATAAAGAATTGGTAGTTTAGCAATGCTGGCAGAATAGAATAGTTTCTCTTGATTTACACCTGCAGTTTGACCTGTTGACAATTGTTTCACATATATACCAATAGTATCTTTGGAATATTTGTTAGTCAACAACTCTTGAACAGCTTCTACTCTATTATCCGTTTTAGAAAGATTATTTACTGCAATCCAACCTTTATCTGTAACATAGGCAAACTCACCTAGGGAAGTTGTTACAATTTTAGAAACCATAACAGCTTGATAGGGTTGTAAATCATTTTTTATTTCCGTAGCTTCGTTAGCAATTGGTGAGGTTAACAATGTGAAACCTTTTTTTGTCCAATAAGTTTGCTCAACAGTAGTTTCTGTAACAATTACATCATCAAATAGTAGATGCCTACTTGCAAGAATGTAACCCTTGTCATCTATTTGGAAAACCAATTCTTTTTTACTATTGACTAGAACATCCGTAATAGAAAAATGTTGGTTCGGCTGTAATTGTCCACCTGCTATAGTCAGTTCTTCATCCGAATAAAGATTCTCAGTTTGAAAAACATTTGGGTTTTGAGGGATAGTTTGAAAATACTGGTCATAGATAGTATGAGTCAATTCGTATTCTTCTTGCGCTGTGAGTTCAAATGGTATTTCTGTACTATCGACCACCTGCCATCCAAATAAAACTGGCAATAACCATACGAGCAGTTTTTTCTGCATACTCCCTCCTTTCTACGATTGATTTTCTTCTAACTTTAATTCTCTATTCTTTTGATTCAACTCTTCTAATTTTTCATCAGAATGCTGTAAAAATTGCTCTACAATTTTAAAAATAGATTCGGTCATTTTGGTAACCCTGGAATATTGTAGACAAATTCCCCTTCTTTAGAGTATTGATACTTAGCCCGAACATACTTTGCTGCATATTCCTCATTTTTCAATTTTGCAACCATCTCTGCTTCCTGCTTCTGTTCTTTGGTCAGTTCTTCGTAATTTTTTTCCAATTCAGCAAGTTTCTTTTCCTGCTGCTGAATATTAGTGTATGTCCCAACAAGATTGTAGGCAGGCAACATAAAAAGAAAGATAACTAGAATGAGAATTGCACCCATAAAACGATTTTTTTGTTGGCGTTCTGCCAATTGATGCTGAGTTTTTTTACGCTCCGACTGAATAAAGGCATTATTCAGTTGTAGAATTTTAGATTTCTTCATCTTTTTCTATCCTTTTTTCACTGATAATTTCATACATTTTCAGTGCGTCTTCTTTTTTAGTCGAATCTTTCATTTCAAGTACTTTTACAGTGAGTACTTTATTACCAAATTGGATTTCAACCTGATCATTTACTTTTAAATCTGTTGAAGATTTCGCCAAAATCCCATTGACTTTTATTCGTCCTTTATCGGCAACTTCCTTCGCAACTGTTCGACGCTTGATAATGCGGGATACTTTCAAATATTTATCTAGTCTCATACTTTACCTCAGTTCACTATTTTACCATTTTTCAAGGTATTTGAGAAATTTATTCTGCCTTCCTTGCTTTAATTTCTTTTAATTTTTCGGCAAAAGAAATCAATTCCTCTAATATCTCATATTCTTTTTTCTGTTGAATGTTAAACACAACAGCTAGTTTTCCTTTATTTTCCGTTATCTGAGCTTTCAAATTTGTCACAGATAAAGCTTCAAAGTAATCTTGCGTTAGGAAAATTTGACCAGCCATAGGTTCGAATGTTACTGTCACTTGATGTTGTCGTCTAAGAACTGTATGACAGAAAACTTGGTCAAGATACGACTTCAGAAGACCGATTTCCAGTAAGTAGGCAACAACATCGGGATATTCACCAAAACGGTCTATCAATTCTTCTTGTAATTCTTGATAGTTTACACGACTGTCAATATTCTTTATACGCTTGTAAATTTCAATTTTTTGACGTTGATCAGCAATGTAGTCACTTGGTAGATAGGCGTCAATCTGTAGGTTGACCTCAGTGTTGCTTTTCTGACGTTGGGCTGCCTTACCTTGTTTTTCCAAGATGGCTTGCTCCAGCAATTGTGAATACAGTTCATACCCTACAGAATCAATAAATCCTGACTGGGCAGCGCCTAAAATATTTCCAGCTCCACGAATGGACAAATCTTGCATGGCAATCTTGAAACCTGATCCTAGTTCTGTAAAGCCCTTGATTGCTTCCAATCGTTTTTCTGCTACTTCTGTCAAGGACTTGTCTGGACGGTACATGAGATAGGCATAGGCAATCCGACTGGAACGGCCAACACGTCCTCGAAGTTGATAGAGAGTTGACAGTCCCATATGGTCTGCATTTTCAATAAACAGTGTATTAGCATTTGGAATATCAACACCTGTTTCGATGATTGTTGTGGTCACTAGAATATCATACTCCCCCTCTACAAAGGCATAGAGAGTATTTTCTAATTGGATCTCCGACATTTGTCCATGGACGTATCCTATAGTAGCTTCTGGAACCAATTCTTTTAATTCAGATACTTTCTGTTCAATGGTGTCAACTTTATTGTAAAGATAGTAAACCTGACCTCCGCGATCTATCTCACGAAGCATTGCATCTCGGATAACGGAAGGATTTGTTTCCATCACATAAGTTTGTACAGGATAGCGATTTGTCGGTGGAGTCTCAATTACTGATAAGTCACGGATTCCCAACATGGACATTTGCAATGTCCGAGGAATCGGAGTTGCAGTTAGGGTTAGGACATCTATTTTCTTTTTCAGTTCCTTCAAGCGTTCCTTATGCTTGACACCAAACCGTTGCTCTTCGTCAATAACCAGTAAACCTAAATCAGCAAAAACAACATCTTTTGATAGAAGGCGATGGGTACCAATCAAGATGTCAACTTGGCCTTTTTTCAACTTCTCAAGTGTTTTTTCCTGCTCTGCCTTTGTTTTAAAACGACTCATAACATCAACATTAACAGGAAATTCTGCAAACCGTTCTTGGAAATTAGCGTAGTGTTGCTGGGCTAAAACAGTCGTAGGAACAAGAATAGCTACTTGCTTGCCATCATTGACAGCTTTGAAAGCAGCGCGCATAGCTACCTCTGTCTTACCAAAGCCGACATCCCCTACCAGCAAACGATCCATTGGAGAGTCTTTTTCCATATCTTGTTTGATTTCATCAATGGATCGAAGTTGGTCGTCGGTTTCCACATGTGTAAAGTAGTTGTCAAACTCAATCTGATTCTCATCATCTGGTGAAAAGGCAAAGCCTTTCAGCTGACTACGCTCCGCATAAAGCTTAATCAAATCATCTGCAATATCCTCCACTTGCTTCTGAACTTTTTGCTTGGTTCGTTGGAACCGACCATCGTTTAGTTTATTAACTTTTGGAGCTTTCCCACCAGACGCTAAGTATTTGGAGAGAAGATCAATTTGTTCTACAGGAATAGAAATGCGATCGGAGTTTTGATATTGAACCGTTAAATAATCACGATGAATGCCTGAAATTTCAATAGTCTCAATTCCTAAGTATTGACCGATACCATGAACATGGTGAACAACATAGTCACCAACTGCTAATTCACTATAGTCCTTAATACGTTCAGCGTTAGAAATATTGGTTCTACGTGTCTTACGCTTCATTTTCTTATTGAAAATCTCTTTTTCAGTGATGAAAACTAGTTTCTCATCCATCAAATGAAAACCTGAAGCTAACTGACCAATCGTAACCTGTTGCTGACCTTCTACTAACTTATCTGCTGCATGTACTGGAAGATGGATATCATACTCTTGTAAAGTTTTCTGTAAAGTCTGTAAACTTACATCAGAACTCGCTTGAATAACAACGGTATTGTTTGACTTCGCATACCGAGTCAATTCATCTTTTAACAGTGGAATCTGGTGGAAAAATTCCTGCATAGGATACTGTGTGAATTGATAGAGAGCATCAAACTTTACATTACCTAAACCTTTTTGAAAACTTGAAAAGAAAGTGGCAGGTTTGTATTTTCTTAACTCCGAATAGGTAGATGCAAAATAGTGCAAACTTGACACTGATTTTCCCTTTTGTAAATCATCTGTCAATAACTCTGCTGATTCTTTTTCAAATTGAGCCTGCTTGTCAGCAATTTTATGAAAATCATCTAAAAATAAGGGAGAACCCTTTGGCAAATAATCCAACAATGTCCAAGATTGTTCATATAAAAATGATAGAAATTTCCGTAAATCGGGATGACGATATTCCGTTTGCATATCTGCCACGACTTCTCGTAAATAAGACTGCTGCTCCCCACTTCTAGATTGGTCAATAGAGATTTGGATTTTCTGACTAGCCCGCTCATAGTCAGTAGACGATAAAATAATATCTGATGCTGGTGACAAACTGATTTGTTCGAGATTCTCTAAAGACTTTTGACTATCTACATCAAAAATACGGATGCCATCAATTTCATCTCCAAAGAATTCTAAACGATAGGGAGCCTCTGCTTGCATATCAAAAATATCTAGAATATCCCCACGTTGGCTAAATTCCCCTTGTGTTAAAACACGAGAAACTTTTTTATAACCTATATTGACAAGTTTCTTTACAAGATTGTCAACTTCTATTTCTTGACCAACTTCAAGATTTATTTTAGAACCTTTATAAGCTTCAGGACTCGGCAATAAGACCCGACAAGCAGCCATACTAGCAACTAAAATTCCTGAACTGGTAGAATCTGTCAAGAAATTTAAACTATCAATCCTTGATTGAGTCCGTTCTTTTGATGCAAAAACAAACTCGGCAATAAGACTATCATCTGTAAAAAAGTTGTAAACATTCTCACTTCCAACGATGGCTGTTAAATCTGCAACTAATTTCTCAGCATCATTTTGAGTAGCAGTCACAATCATAATCTTTTCAGCCAAACAATCATAGGCAGTCGCCATGACTAATGACTTACTGGTTCCAGTGAGTCCTAATAATAGTTGACGAGTTGACTTGTTTAAGCCAGACTGCCACTGATTGATTTGCTTATTTTTGTGAAGAAGATCTAGTATATTCATTATCCGTTAAACTTTCTCATGATGCTATCAAAATCGTCCTCTTCCAGATAAAAGTTGACAGCCTTGTCAAGTTTATCTAGTGCTAAGTCGATTTCAATACGGTCTTCTGTATCAAATCCAGATAAGACGTGGTTGACAACGCTCATCTTTCCTTTTGGACGACCAATACCTATCTTAATACGGTCAAATTCTTGTGTTCCAATGTGCTTGACAATGGATTTAATCCCATTGTGGCCACCAGCTGAACCCTTTTGACGAAAACGGATTTTCCCAACAGCCATGTCCAAGTCATCGTAAGCCACCAAAATATCTGTCTCATCTAGACCATAATAGGTCATCAGGGCATGGACAGCCTTACCTGATTCGTTCATGAAGGTCGTTGGCTTTACTAGATAGATTTTTTCACCGTCAATAAAGGTTGTGGCAATGTCTGCTTGGAAAATCTTATCGTGACTAAAAGTTACATTTTCACGCTTGGCAATCTTATCTAGCAACATAAAGCCGACATTGTGCTTGGTTTCAAAATAGCGATCCCCAGGATTTCCTAGGCCTATAATCAATCGTGTCATTTTTTCTCCTTAAATACCAAAAGGCTGGAAAATACTTTCCAACCACTTTGTTAGTCTAATTCTGCCCTACTGAAAAGGTCCGCAATTAACTCTGAGTTATCACACGCTTGTTTGAATGTTAAGGCAAATTCTTTCAAAACAGCTGAATTCGTTGAGTAAGCACAGAACATACTTCCCTCGGAATCAAAGTCAATCTCCTCAGATAAGTCTGGTCTTTTTTCTTCTAGAAAAACACGAGCTAGGCTTTCCCAATCATAGCCATTTCCTTCAAAACCCTCATCAGCTCTGCTATCAAACAAATCCTGTAAATAACTACCAACCTCCAGACAAAGCGAAGTAGAGTCGCCGTGTTCCGTCAAGAAAAATGGTGTAAATTCAGACATCATATATCTCCTTTAAACATTAAAGCGAAACTCCATGATGTCTCCGTCTTGAACGACATATTCTTTTCCTTCTTCACGGAGGCGTCCTGCTTCCTTAACAGCCTTCTCAGAGCCATATTGAATCAAATCATCATAGGACATGGTAACGGCACGGATAAAGCCTTTTTCGAAGTCTGAGTGGATGATGCCAGCACATTGAGGGGCTTTCATACCACGTTTGAAGGTCCAAGCACGAACTTCCTTCTCTCCTGCTGTAAAGTAGGTGCCTAGACCAAGCAAGTGATAGGCTGCACGTGTTAATTTGTCCACGCCAGATTCTGTCAAGCCGAGGGCTTCCAAAAACTCACCCTTGTCTTCATCATCTAGTTCTGAAATTTCCTCTTCTGCACGCGCAGAAATCACCACCACTTCTGCATTTTCTGTTGCTGCAAAGTCACGGATTTGCTGAACATAACTGATAGACTCAGGATCTGCTACCTTGTCTTCATCGACGTTGGCAACATAGAGGACTGGCTTGGTGGTCAAGAGGAAGAGTTGCTTAACGATTTTTTGTTCTTCATCTGTGAAGTCAACTGTACGAGCAGATTTTCCGTCTTCTAGGACAGGTTTGATTTTTTCAAGGACTGCAAATTCTGCGACAGAATCCTTGTCTTTTTGCGTACGGGCCATTTTTTCTACACGCGCATAACGTTTGTTGATGCTCTCTAGGTCCGCCAAAATCAATTCCAAGTTAATGGTATCAATGTCTGCGATAGGATCAACAAAGGCATCTTCACGGCCTTGTTCACGCATGACATTTTCATCGTCAAAGGCACGCACAACATGGACAATGGCGTCAACTTCGCGGATATTGGCCAAGAATTTATTTCCAAGCCCTTCACCTTTAGAGGCACCTTTTACGATACCAGCAATATCGGTAAATTCAAAGGTCGTTGGCACTGTCTTTTTAGGAGTGATGAGTTCTGTCAACTTCTGCAAACGCTCATCAGGCACTTCTACCATACCGACGTTTGGATCAATGGTCGCGAAAGGGTAGTTGGCAGCCTCAGCTCCTGCCTTTGTAATTGCGTTAAATAGGGTTGATTTACCAACGTTTGGTAAACCGACGATTCCTGCTGTTAAAGCCATGTTTTTTACTCTCCAATTAAAAATTCAATCATGACTATTATAGCAGAAAAGTAGAGAAAAAGCTTGCCGATTAGCAAGCTTCGTTAAAAATAATGCTGAATAAATAATCCACCTAAAAGCATAACTGCAAGAAAAATGAGAACGACAACATCTCCTCTTGTAAGAGGTCGTTTGGATTCTTCGTTCAAGTATTCCCAAACATTCATTTTTCCTCGTTGTTCCACCACAACTTCCTTCTCAGGTTCTTTTCCTAAAACCAGATAATCCAGACTGACACCAAAAATTTCTGCCAGCTGGACCAGTTTGTCAATATCTGGCGTTGCTTCACCATTTTCCCACTTGGAAACAGCCTGACGGGAAATATAGAGTTTCTCTGCCAACTCATCTTGGGATAAGTTATTGGCTGTGCGTAAAACTCGAATTTGCTGTGCTAACTGATTCATGATCATTTCCTCCTCTTTTTTCTAAGTCTATTATAGTTTAGAAAGGAACAGTTGACTAGCACTTTTTAGGAAAAATTCGCAACCAGCAGTTGCAAACTGTCAACTAGGTTTCACTAGGCAGCACTTGTTGCATTTTTCGTTCAAAATCATGCCGGCTCATCATGACTACATGGTCACAGTTGCTACAGCGAATTTTAATATCCGCGCCTAGACGGATAACCTCCCATTTATTGGCCTTCTTGCCGGTCGATTTGATGACACAGGCATGAGGCTTCTTCATTTCGACAAAGGATCCTAATTGATACATACTTCCTCCTTAAAGATACATACTTCTTTCCTGATAGGTTAACGTTACCTCATTTGCAGTACATATCTCTCCATCTATTTGCAATAATAATTTTTCTTTTGATTTTAAAACTACATCTACCCCTGTTAAATGCTGAATTGTATGAGAAGATTCATGCCTCTTCGTTAATAAGACTAACAATGATTGTAGACGTTGGTAGAAATTTCCATTTTTGAAGTAAACAATATCTACTTCCTTCTTTTTAGCACTTGCTGTTGGCCATATCATGATTCCTCCACCAAAATAAAGACTATTTGCTACAGAAATAAAAAAGAGATTATCTAACTGATAAGATTTTTCATCAAGAGTTAATTCTAAGTTTATAGCTTGTTTTGAAAATAATGTTTTAATACCAAAGAATAGATAAGTTAACCTCCCAAGTTTTACCTTGTTCAGAATTTTTTTCAAAATTGAATTTGTTGAACCATTGATAACTTGAGCTGCAAAGCCAAAATCCATACTGTTTACAACCGTTCCGTATGAACTGTTTAAAACATATATCCGACTTGTTTTTCCCTCTAAAATGGCATCTACACTTCTATAGAGCGATGTTATATTCATTGCTTTTGCAAAATCATTTCCAGATCCTGTTGGATAATAAGCAAACGGTAGACTAGCTGGCCAAAAACGCAAAGCTTTAGATAATGTGCCGTCTCCGCCTAAAATCATTAATTGGTCTTCACTAATGACAAACTCCTTTAAAATAGCCTCTATTTGACTTTTTTTATCCTCAGGCCCAACTGTCATAAAAATGTTAACTGCAAGCTGTGGATAACTTTCTTTTATTTTGAATATGATATGTTCAGCAGTATGGCTACCAGCATTAGGATTAGCTAATATATATAACGTCATTTATTCCCCATCACTAAATATATAAAAATAAGCTAGTTGCTATTTTTTAGTATAACATAAAAACGGCTAGTTTAGCCGTTCTTAATATTATTTAGTTGGTACGAACTGGTGTAACCAATTGAATAAAATCTTCACCTTCATTATTTGGAATCAATGTAAATGGACGGACAGAAGAGATAAAGCTAATTTTCACTTGTTCACTAGTTGTGGCTTTCAATGCCTCTATCAAGTAAGTTGGATTAAAGCTGATTACTAAGTCTTCACCTGATACTTCTACAGTATCTAATTCCTCATTCACACGTCCAACTTCTGGAGAATTTACATGAGCCGATACAACATTATTAGCAATTTCTAGTTTTACTGTACCATTTTGGGTTGCATTTGAAAGAAGACGAGCACGCTCCATCGAGTGACGAAGATTTGCAGTATCAAAAATTGCAGTTGTTTTAAACTCAGTTGGAATTAAGCGGTCGGTATCAGGGTAGGTACCTTCTAATAAGCGTGTATAGAAGCTAATATGCTCGCTTCTAAAAAGGATTTGATTATTTGAAAAGAAGACTTCTACTGTTTCAATATCATCTGTAAAAACTGCAGTAAATTCACGGAGAGAACGACTTGGAATGACAACATTAAAATCATCACCAGATGTATCAAGGACCAATTTCCGTTGGCTCATACGGTGTGAATCTGTTGCAACAGTTTTTAGATTTTTATTTTCCGTTAAAACAAAATGAACACCCGTAAGAATAGGACGACTTTCTTGTGTAGAAGCTGCAAATGCTGTTTCATTAATTGTTTGTTTTAATACTTTGGTTTCTAACACCAATGGTTTTGAAGTTGGAACTTCCTGTAAACGAGGATACTGTTCTGCTTCTTTTCCCTTTAATGTGATTTCAGACTTACCACTTGTCAAAACGATTTGCTTTTGTTCAATTTCATTGAAGTCAAGGACCAAATCCGGCATGCTGGATACGACATTAATAAAGAAACCAGCTTCTAAGAGAATGGAACCTGGAGAACTGATCAAAAGTCCTGCATTTTCATCTTGAATAGAAATAAAATGTTCAATCGAGATTTGTCCATTTGAACCAGTTAAAGTGATTCCTTCACTAGTTACTGTAATTTTTACTGTTGAAAGAATTGGAATAGCATTTTTTGTACTGATTGCCCGTTTAGTAATACTAAGTGCTTGTAGAAATATATTTTTATTAATAGAAAATTGAATCATGGATTCTCCTTTATTTATTATCTATAAGGTTAATAGTAATAGTAGTCTCTGTGTATTCTGTGGAAAAGTGATGAAAGACCAATAAAACTGCGGAAATTAACTTGTTCACAACTTGTGGAAAAAACAGAAGTTTTTTAAAAAGTTATACACAGGTTAACGAAGTTTATTTTTTATACTGGTAATCTCTATTTCTAAATTCTCATCATCCAAGAGGAGAGTTTTTATTTTATTGTATGCATGCATAACGGTTGTATGGTCTCGATTACCAAATTCTTTCCCAATTTTTGGAAGGGAATTGTCTGTCATTTCACGTGCTAAAAACATAGCAACTTGTCGCGCGTGAACGATATGTTGAACACGCTTAGAACCTTTTAATTCTTTCAAGCTGACACCGTAGAAATTTCCCACTTCGGTTTGGATTTTCTCAATAGGAATAACCATGTTTTGTGGATTTGTTTGTTTTCTTGATCGAATAGCCTCAGCAGCAACCTCGACACTTATCTCAGACAGTTGCCGCATAGTGGCTATCAAATGGATATCTTTTAAGGCACCTTCAAGGTCACGTACGTTCGAATCAAATTGCCCAGCTAGATAGGATAGCGTCTCATTTGTAAAGTTATAAGGCAGGTTCTCGCACTTGTTACGTAAAATTGCGATACGTGTTTCAAAATCAGGTGGAGTGATTTCACTGGTTAACCCCCATTTGAAACGTGTTACTAGTCTTTCTTCCAAATTATCTAAGTGATCGGGATTACGGTCGCTTGTGAGTACAATCTGCTTATTTTTTTCATGAAGCGCATTAAAAGTATGGAAAAATTCTTCCTGTGTTGTTGCTTTATTACGGAGAGACTGAATGTCATCAATTAGAAGTAAGTCCAGATTGCGATAGGTTTTTTTGAAACTTTCCATATCATTGAGACGGAGGTGTTCTAAAAATTCATTGATGAATGTTTCCGATGAGACATATTTTATCCTTGCCTGGGGATTATCGGCTAGAACCTTATTTCCAATCGCATTTAAAATATGAGTTTTTCCAAGACCAGGACCACCAAAAATGAATAATGGATTGTAGAGCTCACCTAGGTTATCAGATACAGCTAAAGCTGCAGCCTTTGCCCAGTGATTATTGTCTCCTTGTACAAAATTAGCAAAGGTGTACTGGGATTTTATATCAGAATGAACCGGTTGAAAAGTTTCTTGAGGAGTAGCCGGCCCAGGTGTCTGTACCTGGTGAAACACTGAACTTCTTGCGTTTGTAATGTTCTTAATTTCCTGTTCATCTTCTGTAAATTGATATTGGATGGCAAGAGGTTCTCCGTAGATTTCAAAACTAGCGGCAATCATTAACTCTTCGAAGTTTTTTTCCCAAAAATCTTTTTTAAATGGACGATTTAAGAAAATATTGGCAACTTGCTGGTTGATTCCAAGTAATTTTGCATCAGCGACATAAAAATCATAAATAGATGGCTTAAAATTTACTTTTGCTAATTCAATAAATCGTTGCCAAAAAAGTTGTTCTTGGTTCATATTTTCCCCCTTTCACATTATATTCGTTAGAATAGTGTACCATAAAAAACAAAAGTTTTCCACAGATAATTTTTAAAATCCACACTGTTAAGAAAAGTTTTCCACAAGATGTGAATAAAAGTCAGAACCTTTGCTGGTCCTGACTTTTTGTAATGATTTTAGTGTGGAAAAGAGTGTTTATAAAAATAAATTGTAAACAAGTCTATTTAAAATTGTTGATAATTCTTTCGAATTCATCGAAGTCATTAAAGCTAATTCGAATTTCTCCGCTTCCGTTTTTCTTCTTGATAATTTTTGTAGCTGTTCCAAGAGTTTTACTGAGTGAATCTTCCTGTTCTTTTAAAAATTGGTCGCGTTGTTTAAGCTTGGTGTGTTTTTTCTTATTTGCAGCTATTAATTTTTCAAGCGTACGCACACTTAAATCCTTTGATAAAATGAGTTGAACCCATTCGGCTTGCTTTTCTTCTGAAAATGACACCAATTGTCGCGCGTGCCCTTGTGAAATTTTTCCTTCTTCTACAGCTTGTTTAGTCTGATATGATAGATTTAGTAGGCGCAATAAATTACTGATATATGGTCTTGATTTTCCCATGATTTGAGCAACTTCATCATGTGTTAACCCTCTACTAATCAATTTTTGATAAGAGGCTGCTTCTTCTATCGGATTTAAGTTAGAACGCTGCAGATTCTCTATGATAGCCTGATAGAGTAAATCATCATCAGTCAGTTCTTTTACCACTGCTGGTATTGTAGTCAGTCCAGCTAATTGACTGGCTCGCAACCTTCTTTCTCCAGCTAATAATTCGTATCCGATAATAGAAGATTTTCTTACAATAATCGGTTGAATTAAGCCATTTTCCTTAATAGATTGAGCGAGCTCAAGTAGCTCCTTTTCATCAAAATGAATTCTTGGCTGATAGGGATTGGGATGGATTTCTGAAATATTTAGTGTACGTAATTCTTCCATATATCCTTATTCTAGCAAAAAAAATGAGACTTTACAATTGTGTAAAGTCTCATTTGTCAATTATTCGCTAAGTTCTTCTGTAGAATGTGTCAACTTAATGTCAACAGTTTGTTTCTGATTATTGCGGTAATAAGTTACAGTGATTGTATCTCCAATTTGATGTTTGTAGAGAGCGCTCTGGAGGTCACTCTTATTTTGAATAGCTTCTCCGTCAATCTCAGTAATAACATCAAAAGTTTCTAATTTTCCATCTGCAGGTAGTCCACTTTGTGTAGAGACAATTACGACACCGGATGTTAATTCCGTATTTGATAATCCAGCTTTTTCTAATTGACTAGTTGACAAGGTCGTCAAGTTAACCATATGAACTCCAAGAGCAGGTCGGCTAACTTGTCCAGTTTTTTCAAGCTGATTGATAATAGCTACGGCATCATTTGCAGGAATAGCAAATCCCAACCCTTCTACAGCCACGCCTGAGCTATTTGCAGAACTTGAGGTAATTTTGCTAGAGGTAATGCCTATCACTTGTCCTTGGGTATTGATTAACGGTCCGCCAGAGTTTCCAGGGTTGATAGCTGTATCAGTTTGAATAGCGTTGGTTGAGATTGTTTGTCCATCTTTTGATTGTGAAGTAACTGTCCGACTTAAGCTAGAAATAATACCCTGGGTAACTGTATTGGCGTAGACGCTGCCTAGAGGACTACCAATTGCGATAGCAGTTTCTCCAACTTTAATTGTATCGGAATCAGCAAATTCAGCAACAGCAGTGACTTTATCTGCTGATATTTTTATAACAGCTATATCAGAATATGTATCGGAACCAACAAGTTCACCGCTAATTTTTTCTCCAGATGCTAAAAGGATATCAATCTTTTCTGCGTTATTAATAACATGCGTATTTGTCACAATATAGGCATATTGACCATCTTTTTTGTAGATAACACCAGATCCCTCCCCAGCAACGGCTAGTTCGTCAGATGATTCAATATTTCCAAAGATAGCACCAAGACTATTGTTGGCTGATTTTTGGTAATTAATAACAGACACAACAGCATTTTGTACTTTCTCTACAGCTTTTGTGGTGGAAGTTTCATTATTATATTGAACATTGCTGACACTAGTGATAGCAGAATTTGTTTGTTGAACCTGTGGCTGGAAGAAAGAGGCTGATAAGGCCCCGATAAGACCCCCAAAAAATCCAATTACAAATAAAATCGCAAATTTCAAATATTTTTTCATATAAGGAATCCTTTCCATTTCTTTAATTTTCCTTAAGAGTACTATTTCTTTCTTAATTATAACTTAAAGTTTTCAAAAATCAATCCACAATCTGTGGATAACTCTGTGAATTATGTGAAAAACTGTAGCCATATCCTGATTTTCTAAAAATATTTTCTGTCGTATGCTTGTGGATATGTTACAATTATTTTATGAAAATAAAATTGATTACCGTTGGAAAATTGAAAGAAAAGTACCTCAAAGAAGGTATTGCAGAATATAGTAAACGATTGGGACGATTCACTAAGTTGGATATGATTGAGCTTCCTGATGAAAAAACACCAGATAAAGCCAGTCAAGCAGAGAATGAACAAATATTAAAAAAAGAAGCCGATAGAATTATGTCTAAAATTGGAGAGCGAGATTTTGTCATTGCCTTAGCGATAGAAGGGAAACAATTTCCATCGGAAGAATTTAGTCAAAAGCTATCTGATATTGCAGTAAATGGGTATTCAGATATAACTTTTATCATCGGTGGTAGTTTGGGTCTCGATTCTTGTATTAAAAAAAGAGCTAATTTGTTGATGAGTTTTGGACAGTTGACACTTCCCCATCAACTAATGAAATTAGTTCTCATCGAGCAGATTTATCGTGCATTTATGATTCAGCAGGGAAGCCCATATCATAAGTAGTTTCACGTGAAACAAGGAGTGAAAATGAATCAAAAAGATTATCGTGTTTTTGAGGGATTGAGAATTGCTTGTTCATTAACGTTTATCAGTGGTTATTTAAATGCCTTTACTTTTGTGACTCAGGGTGGTCGCTTTGCTGGTGTACAATCTGGAAATGTTATTTCCCTAGCTTATTTTTTAGCTAAAGGTGACTTTGCGCAGGCAGTTAATTTTTCTATTCCCATTTTATTTTTTGTATTCGGACAATTTTTTACCTACTTAGCAAGAAGGTATTTTGAAAAACAAACATGGTCTTGGCACTTTGGTAGTAGTGTAATGATGTTAGTTCTTATCTTACTAACTATCATTATCTCACCTATTATGCCTGCGTCTTTTACAATTGCTAGTCTAGCCTTCGTAGCCTCTATTCAAGTAGAAACATTTAGAAGGTTACGAGGTGCTCCGTATGCCAATGTGATGATGACAGGGAATGTCAAAAATGTTGCTTATCTCTGGTTTAAAGGAGTTATTGAAAAAGATTTAGAACTTAGAAAAACAGGTAGAAACATTTTATTGACCATTATAGGGTTTATGCTAGGTGTTATCATATCTACTCACCTCTCCTTCCAATTTGAAGAATATGCCCTTATTGGTCTTATTTTACCAGTTTTATATATTAATTATGAATTATGGCAAGAAAAAAGACCTACTCGAGGTAGATCTGAATGATTCCAGCAGGATTCGAACCTGCGACCGTTCGCTTAGAAGGCGAATGCTCTATCCAGCTGAGCTATGGAACCTTAACTATTTTATTTTACATTAAACAAGGCACTCTGTCAATACAATAAAAAATCAAAAAATGTATTGACAAACAAAGTCACATGTATTATACTAGTTATTGTTCTAAAAATGGTCCGTTGGTCAAGGGGTTAAGACACCGCCTTTTCACGGCGGTAACACGGGTTCGAATCCCGTACGGACTATTTCTTCCGCCATAGCTCAGTTGGTAGAGCGCATGACTGTTAATCATGATGTCACAGGTTCGAGCCCTGTTGGCGGAGTAGATAAAGCATAGGAAACCTTGAGAAATCAAGGTTTTTTGTTTTTTACAAGAAAAAAACCGAGAAAGTTTAGGATTCTCGGTTTTTAGAATAATAGTATCTAATGAATTGATAGGAGAAAAATACAAAAACTGCACCAAAAGAAATCAGTAAACCTAGATAGAAACCATTTGGTATAAAGGTTAAAACTAGTTTAGTTTGACCTGGACTTACATCCACTTTCATAAAACCCTCTTGCGCTTTTTGGATTTTGATAGGTTTACCATCAATGGTTGCATTCCATCCTTTATCATAGGGTAAAGTAAGGAGGAGCGAGGCTTCTTTATCGGTTACAAAATCAACGGTTACTTTATTACCATCAGTTTTTGTTACTACTTGTTTTTTTTGGAGAATGGAAATAGCCTGTTGGAAAGCTAATAAGTCCAATCGATAAAATTGTGGTTTATCAAAAGAAACTTGATTATTTTCAGGAAAATATACATCGACTTGAACTTGTACATCTGTAGTAAAGTTCCCCACATTGAAGAAAGAGAAAGCATTATCTAGTGTAAACTCACTTGACTGATTATTGACGGTAATGACAACCTTTTTTTGATTCTCATTTGAGAATGTTAAATTTGGCAAATTTAAGTATAATTGGCTATTTGCAGGTATATTTACTAAGAAAGTTGCCTTTGCAGCATCCTCATTGTCAACTTTGTTGACAGTCATTCGATTGTTCAGTTCAACTGTATTTTGTGAAACAACATCTGATAAAGTGTGGTAGTATTTTTGAGATAGCCCTGTTAGTTGATTAAGAAAATTTGTTTGATTATCGAGAGTCAGATTTGTAAAATTGACATCTCTGTAAATCCCTTCAGTCAATAGTGCTAACCCTAGATTAAAACTATTTTCGTAAAGATTAATAGTAGACTGACTCTGATTCAGTGTGAAACCAAACTTATTTGGGTCCGTAGTAGCTAAATTATATTTGATTCCGAATAGGCTATCAGCAATAATTGTATTATTCTGATAACGAAGATTCAAATTGGTACCGTCTGAACGGAAACCGAGCTTATCTAGTACTGAGCTGGAAGCACGATTTCGAATGGAGGAGAATTGAGAAATACCGTTGTAATTGAATTTCATGCTATCATTGCCAGTTTGTGGTAATAGACGTTCTATACGATAAAATGAATCAGTTGTAGTCTTTGTAGACTTTACAATACTGTCAATATCTGTCAATTTTTCTTCATAGTTTGATCGGCTAGGGAAATGCCATTCATCAGAAATCCCCTGAACCTGATAATGACTATGTAATCCAAGTTCTAAGAAAGTGAAGAACAATAAAACAATATTAGTCCATTTTAAGGATGATTTATAGTGAATCATTGCTACAAAAAGAATGAAGTAGGCTATTAGAAATTCTAGTGTGAGTAGGAAATTTACATCCATTAGAAACTCATAATGATCTCTAAAAATAAAGGTAGAAGCAAAGCAAATGAGTAAAAATGAAACAATCAGAGTAAAATTTTTAATACTTACTTGACGCAGTCGTACCAATGTCTCTGCTGCTAAATAGATAACGGTTATTGATAGAGCCCATGCATAACGATAGAGGAACATGTTTGGCGCATGCATACCTTGCCAAAAAAGATTGAGTGGTTGTAGGTAGAAACTTGAAATAATGAATGTAAAGAATAGAGCATAGAAGAGTTTGACAGTTGGTTTTATTTCTTTTAATGTAAAGAATAATAAAGCGAGTATTAATGGAACGAGACCAACAGAGATCATGGGAATAGAACCGAATTTTGTTGTATCAAAGCTACCAACTAAGTTTTTTGCAAAGAAGTCCAGATACCAAGAGTCTTCGGTTTTTAGGTTGACAATTTTTGTAAATGTCTCACCATGAGTTTTTAAATCCAAGTAGGTTGGTAACAACATGAACATGCTACTTAGAGCAGATAAAATTGACACTATTGTAAAGTTGATAAATCTTTTGATTCTCTGACTATCTATCCATGATAATTGAACCAATGTCCATAATGTTAGAAAAATAGCCACCATATAACCGAAGTAATAGTTTTGGATAAACAAGCATGTTAATGTTATGTAGTAGAGAATCGGACCCTGTTTTTTTAATAATCGATGCAATCCAAGAAGAACGAGTGGGAGGAGTATAAAAACGTCTAGCCAGTTGTTTATTTCTAATTGACTTGTACTAAAACTCATCAGAGAAAAACTAGTAGCGAGTAATAGTGCCCATTCTTCTTTCAAAGTTTTATGGATACCCTTTAGGCTGAAATAAGTTGACAACCCAGTCAATCCAAATTTGACAATAGTGACAAGATAGATAGCGTCAGGCATGGATTGTAAATCAAAGAAAAATACAATTGGAGATAGGAATGAACCTAGGTAATAGGAGGATAGAGCATAAAAATTGAGTCCTAAACCACTTGAAAATGTGTAAAATAAAGAGCCGTCTCCGTGTAAAGTATTTCGTAATGTTTGATTAAAAATAACATACTGGTGGAAGCCATCACTGGCCAATATTGTTGTATCACTTCCCCACCAGATTCCTTGAAATGCTAAGACGATAGAAATAATAGTCAGCGGAATAAGGAAAGATAAGAGATAATAAATGGATGTTTTTGTAAATATTTTTTTCATAGATTTAAAAGAAAAGGCGAATAAATCGCCTTTTTATTATGCTTTCCAAAGTTCTTGTACTTTAGCTTGTACTTCAGCATTTTCCAAAAATTCATCGTAAGTTTCATCGATTCGATCGATAACACCGTTTTTAGAAATGACGATGATATGGTTTGCTAAAGTTTGAATAAATTCGTGGTCGTGGCTGGCAAAGATGATGGACTCTTTAAAAGCTTTCAAACCATCGTTCAGACTGGAAATTGACTCCAAGTCCAAGTGGTTGGTTGGATCATCTAAGACCAAGACATTTGACTTGAGGAGCATGAGTTTTGACAACATCACGCGCACTTTTTCGCCCCCTGACAAGACGTTTACAGGTTTGTTAACCTCATCACCCGAGAAGAGCATACGTCCCAAGAAACCGCGCAAGAAGGTATTGTCATCTTCTTCCTTGCTGGCAAATTGACGGAGCCAATCAAGGATAGATTCGTTTGTATCGAAGTCACGAGTATTGTCTTTTGGTAAGTAGGATTGACTAGTAGTGACACCCCACTTGACAGTACCTTCATATTCAATATCGCCCATAAGAGCACGAATGAGAGCAGTTGTTTGGATGTCGTTTTGACCAATAAGAGCAGTTTTGTCACCTGGACGCAGGATAAAGCTGATATTGTCAAGAATCGTTTCACCATCGATGACAACTTTTAAGTTTTCAACTGTTAAGAGGTCATTACCGATTTCACGTTCTGATTTGAAGTTGATAAATGGATACTTACGGCTAGAAGGAATAATTTCCTCCAACTCGATTTTATCCAACATCTTCTTACGTGAAGTAGCTTGCTTAGACTTAGAGGCATTAGCAGAGAAACGAGCAACGAATTCTTGTAATTCCTTGATTTTTTCTTCTGCTTTGGCATTACGGTCAGCTTGTAGTTTAGCTGCTAATTCACTAGATTGTTTCCAGAAGTCGTAGTTACCAACGAAAATCTTGATTTTACCGAAGTCAAGGTCGGCCATGTGGGTACATACTTTGTTTAAGAAGTGGCGGTCGTGGGATACAACGATAACCGTATTTTCAAAGTCAATCAAGAAATCTTCGAGCCAGTTGATGGATTGGATGTCCAGACCGTTGGTTGGCTCGTCCAAAAGAAGAACATCTGGTTTACCAAAGAGGGCCTTAGCCAATAGGACCTTAACCTTCTCACCGTTGGTCAATTCGCTCATGTTTTGGTAGTGGAGGTCTTCTGAGATGTTGAGGTTTTGGAGCAATTGAGAGGCTTCACTTTCAGCTTCCCAGCCACCAAGTTCAGCAAACTCACCTTCTAATTCAGCAGCACGAACCCCATCTTCATCAGAAAAATCTTCCTTCATGTAAATGGCATCTTTCTCTTTCATGATGCTGTAAAGTTGCTCATTTCCCATGATAACAACGTCAATCACGCGCTCATCTTCATAGTCGAAATGGTTCTGACGTAGTACAGAAAGGCGTTCGTCTGGTCCAAGTGAAATATGACCTGTTGATGGCTCGATGTCACCAGCAAGAATTTTTAAAAATGTAGATTTACCGGCCCCGTTTGCACCAATCAAACCGTAGGTATTTCCTGCTGTAAATTTGATATTGACATCGTCAAATAATTTGCGGTCGCTAAAGCGAAGCGATACGTCTGATACTGTAAGCATAGTTTCTCCTCTATTTCTGTCTGTTAGTTTTATTGTACTAGAAAGAACTTGAATTTTCAATGAATTACATTGGAATCAAGATATCTTCATCATAATGTTTATAGTCTTTTTGAAGACTGAAGCCACGTCCGCGCACCTGACTCGCAGGCATAACAACCATAAAGGCAGTTTCATCAATTTCTAATATAGCTGTTTCCAGTTTTTGCATTTCTGGAATAGAGATAGTAGTCATCAACATGCGCTTGTCAACCCCTGTAAAGCCACCGATAATTGGAAGTTCTGTCACACCGCGATCAGCAACTTTAGTAATATAGTCTTTAATTTCTTCTGATTTTTGAGAAATAATCATGACATTTCGAGAAGATTGGGTACCAGACATCATGCGGTTGACAATATAAGTAATGGTCATTAGGGCAATAATCGAGTACATAACAGTATCAGTATCGAAGGCAATAAATCCAAGACCAACGATAATACCATCAATAATAGCCATTGTCAGACCTAATGATAAAGGGGTGTACTTGTGAATAAATTGAATAAGAATACCTGTTCCACCAGTAGAAGAATTTCCAAGGAAAACAAGCCCAAGTCCAAAACCTAGGATAATTCCACCGAAAATAGCAGCTAGGAGAGGATTTTCTGTCAAGTTGGGTAAACCTGCTGTCAACTTGATGCAAAGAGGATAAATGACAGCACCATAGACAGTTTTGATAAATACAGATTTTCCTAAGAAAAACCAACAGATGATTAATAAAGGGATGTTACAGTAGAGGACAAAGTCAGACGGACTCCACCCCAGAAGAGCATTGAGTGCGATTGCTAAACCTCCGACCCCACCAGATACGATATTATTCTCTAGAAAAAAACTGTTAAATCCAATGGCCATGACAACTGATCCGAGTGTGACAGAGATAAAGTCCTTTATACGTTCTTTCATATATTCTCCTTGGTTAGTGTTATAAAAGCAATTTCTATTATCCCTAATTTAGACAGTATCGTCAAGGCTTTGTCAGCTTGACTTTCTAATTTTTTGCGGTTATAATAGGAATCAATCAGAAGAGTAGTAAGTGGATAATTTTTAGAGAGTTTGTGGTTGGTGGGAACAAACAAGAGTCGCTTATGAATGGACTGAGTGAATAGAATCTGAATAAATAAGGATTCGGCTAGCAGGCCTTATGTGCAAAAAGATGTAAGCTTATTTAATGCTTATAAGTGAGGTGGCACCGTGTCCTTGACGCCCTCGCACAGTTTTCTGTGCGTGGGCTTTTATTATGTAAAAGGAGAATATTTTATGGGGAAAACGATTATCCTAACAGGAGACCGTCCAACAGGCAAATTACATATTGGACATTATGTTGGTTCGTTGAAAAATCGTGTTTTATTACAGGATGCAGGTCAACATGAACTTTTTGTCTTTTTAGCAGACCAACAAGCGTTGACAGATCATGCAAAGGAACCGCAAAAGATTGTTGAATCCGTTGGAAACGTAGCACTAGATTATCTAGCGGCAGGACTTGATCCAGCTAAGACAACGATTTTCATCCAGAGTCAAATTCCTGAATTGGCAGAGTTGACCATGTACTATATGAACTTGGTATCTGTTGCACGTCTAGAACGCAATCCAACTGTAAAAACCGAGATTGCTCAGAAGGGATTTGGCGAAGGAATTCCAGCTGGTTTCTTGGTCTATCCTGTGTCTCAAGCGGCTGACATCACAGCCTTCAAGGCAAATTTTGTCCCTGTTGGAAATGACCAGAAACCGATGATTGAGCAGACCCGTGAAATCGTTCGTAGCTTTAACCATGCTTATCAGACGGATATTTTGGTGGAGCCAGAAGGTATCTATCCTGAAAATGAGGCAGCTGGTCGCTTACCAGGTTTGGACGGCAATGCCAAGATGTCCAAGTCACTTGGAAATGGGATTTACTTGGCAGATGACATGGATACACTCAAAAAGAAAGTCATGTCCATGTACACTGATCCCAACCACATCCGTGTTGAAGATCCAGGTAAGATTGAAGGAAACATGGTTTTCCACTATCTTGACGTTTTTGGGCGCGAAGAAGATAAGGCTGAGATTGAGGCTATGAAGGAGCACTATCAACGTGGTGGTTTGGGCGATGTGAAGACTAAACGTTATTTGCTGGACATTTTAGAGAGAGAATTAGGACCAATCCGTGAACGCCGTCTGGAGTTTGCACAGGATATGGGACAGGTCTATGCAATATTGGAAGCAGGTAGCCAAAAAGCTCGCCAAGTTGCTGCGACAACTCTTGACCAAGTGAAATCTGCTATGGGAATTAACTACTTTAAATAAGGTTAACAATGAAAGAGCAATGTTGAGAAAATGTTGCTTTTTTCATTTGTTTTACGACGTAGTAAAAAACAAACGTTCGAATTTTATATATAAAACTGAATAGAATTTTCTGAATTTTTAGGAATGATGATATTAAAGCGAATAATGATTGACAAATGATTTCAAAATGTTATCATAATTAAAATACAAATACAATCATGCTACATATTAAATAAGAAAAGAGGAAGAAAATGTCAAACTGGGACACTAAATTTTTGAAAAAAGGCTTTACTTTCGACGATGTATTACTTATTCCGGCTGAAAGTCATGTTTTACCACATGATATTGATTTAAAAACACAATTAGCACCAAATTTGACCCTTAATCTTCCGATTATTTCTGCTGCCATGGATACAGTAACAGATAGTAAAATGGCTATCGCTATGGCACGTGCAGGTGGTTTGGGTGTCATCCATAAGAATATGTCTATCGCGGAGCAGGCTGATGAGGTGCGTAAGGTAAAACGTTCCGAAAATGGTGTCATTATTGATCCATTCTTCCTAACACCAGAGCACACCATTGCTGAGGCTGAGAAATTAATGGCTACTTATCGTATTTCCGGTGTGCCAATCGTTGAAACATTGGAAAATCGTAAATTGGTTGGTATCATCACCAACCGTGATATGCGTTTCATTTCCGATTATTCACAGCCAATTTCTACAAACATGACAAGCGATGCTTTGGTAACAGCGCCAGTTGGAACAGACCTTGCGACTGCGGAGGCTATTCTTCACAAGCATCGTATTGAAAAATTGCCATTGGTTGATGAAAATGGTCGTTTGTCAGGCTTGATTACTATCAAAGACATTGAGAAAGTCATTGAGTTCCCAAATGCAGCGAAGGATGAATTTGGTCGTCTCTTGGTTGCGGGTGCTGTTGGTGTCACATCTGATACTTTTGAACGTGCAGAAGCCCTTTTTGAAGCGGGTGCAGACGCGATTGTCATCGATACGGCTCACGGTCACTCAGCAGGTGTTCTTCGTAAGATCAAAGAAATCCGTGACCACTTCCCAACTCGTACCTTGATTGCTGGCAACATTGCCACAGCTGAAGGAGCTCGTGCTCTTTATGAAGCTGGTGTTGATGTTGTCAAGGTCGGTATTGGACCAGGTTCAATCTGTACAACACGTGTCATCGCAGGTGTTGGTGTACCACAAGTGACAGCTATCTATGATGCAGCTGGTGTCGCGCGTGAATATGGTAAAACCATTATCGCTGACGGTGGTATCAAGTATTCAGGAGATATTGTCAAGGCACTTGCTGCGGGTGGTCATGCCGTTATGCTTGGTTCTATGTTTGCAGGAACGGATGAAGCACCAGGTGAGACAGAAATCTTCCAAGGTCGTAAGTTCAAGACCTATCGTGGTATGGGCTCTATCGCTGCCATGAAACAAGGTTCAAAAGACCGTTACTTCCAAGCATCTGTAAATGAAGCCAACAAACTTGTTCCAGAAGGAATTGAAGGACGTGTAGCCTATAAAGGTTCTGTTGCAGATATGATTTTCCAAATGGTTGGTGGACTTCGCTCAGGTATGGGTTATGTAGGTGCTGGTAACTTGACTGAATTGCATGAAAATGCTCAGTTCATCGAAATGTCAGGTGCTGGTTTGAAAGAAAGCCATCCACACGATGTTCAAATTACAAACGAAGCTCCAAACTATTCAGTACAGTAAACAAAAACAAGACCCTCTTGACAGGGTCTTTACTTTTTTGTAAATTTTATTGACAACAGTGTAAACAATCTTATTCTGACTCAGTAACCTTACCAGACTCAATATGGAAGATTTTTAAACTATTAGGTAGCTTATGTAAATGGTCTAAAGATGTCGTTGTAATAAATGTTTGAATCGTATCTGTAATAGTTTCTAGTAGCTTGATTTGACGATTATTATCCAGCTCACTCATAACATCATCTAAGAGTAGAATTGGATACTCTCGTGTGACTTCTTTCATCAGCTCGATTTCAGCCAGTTTAAGTGACAGAACAAGACTGCGGTGCTGACCTTGACTACCATAATGGGCATTCATTCCATTTATAAAGAAAGCTACATCATCTCGATGTGGTCCAGCTCCTGTATTTTTCTTAAATAAATCACGTTTTCGACACCTTTCCAATTCTGTCAAGAATATGTCAATTAAATTGACAGAAGTAGTAAACTTAATTGAGGATTGATATTCGATAGTTAGTTCCTCCTTCTTATCTGAAATATCTTGAACTTTTCTATTTCCGAATTCCTCTAATTTCTTTAAAAAGTCAATACGATGTTGGATAACACGACTACCATATTCAGCAAGTTGCTGATCTAACACGGATAGGAAGTTCTCATCAATCTTATCTGTAGATTTGAGGTAAGTATTTCTTTGTTTTAAAACGTGGTTATAATTCGATAGGTCAGAGAGATAGAGTGGTTTGATTTGCCCGAGCTCGACATCGATGAACTTTCTTCTCAAAGCAGGCGCACCTTTTATCAGCTGTAAATCTTCTGGAGCAAATAGGACGACGTTCATATGTCCAATGTAATTAGAAAGTTTTGCTTGTTTGAGATGGTTGACCTTGGTCACTCGCCCCTTATCTGTCAAGTGAATGTCAAGTGGAACTTTACCGCTTGCGCGATGGAGTAAACCCGAAATAGATAATTCCTTTTCTTGAAACTGTAGTAGGTCCTTATCTGTCCGTGTTCGATGACTTCGTGTTAAAGCTAAAGTATAGATAGATTCTAGAATATTGGTTTTTCCTTGGGCGTTTTCGCCTAAAAAGACATTGAGCCCTTTGTGGAACTCAATATCTAATTGGTTGTAATTGCGAAAATGTTGTAACTCTAATCGTTCTAGCCACATGTCTACATACCAGGGAAACGAACAGGTTTTCTTTCAGTCTTTTTAGTTGCTTTTTTAGGAGTCTTTACCTGTTTCTTATTCTTTTTATTTTCTTGATTTAACTTTTTAACGATTGCAGCCACACGTTCTTTTTCAGCTTGATATTCTTGGTGTTGCTGTATTTCTTCTGCACTAGGTGCGACGATTGTGATGTTGGTGTTGTGGTCTGGGAGTGTGATAACATCTCCGATACGGATTTTTTTACCGCGTCTTTTTTCATCCTCTCCATTGAAAAGAATGGTATTTTCTTCTAAGAAACCTTTAATGGCACCTCCTGAATGGAGAATACCAGTCGTTTTTAATAATGCTTGTAATGTGATGTAGTCATCAAATAATTTAAATTCCATAAGTCACCTCGTTACAGAATATTATATCACAAAATGGTATAATGGAAGGTACAATGTTTGAAAGAGGAAGAAGATGAAATTACAAGAGGGAGTAGATCTTCATTTTATTGATACAGATCAGTTTACGACAAATCGTATACGTATTCGCTTTGCAGCTGAAATGAGTGAGGCTACAGTTGCTGGTCGTGTGTTAGTTGCAAATATTTTTGAAATGGGTAACCAAGAATTTCAGACAGCTCAGGCTGTTCGGAGAAGATTGGCAGAATTGTATGGTGCTCAGTTCTCGACCTCAGTTTCAAAACGTGGTAGGGTGCACTGTGTAGATGTGATAATTTCATATGTCAGTCCTCGTCACTTGCCAGAAAATGAGGATATTACAGTAGAGATTCTTGATTTTTTACACACGTGTATATTTAGACCACTGAAAAAGGGGCGAGGATTTGATAGCCAGATTTTCGAGGTTGAAAAAACGAATTTAATCAATTTTCTTCAGTCAGAGATAGAAGATAATTTTTATCATGCAGATGTTGAAATGAGTAAGCTTTTTTATAAAGATCCCTCTCTTCAAATTCCACGCGTCGGTAGGCTTGATTTGGTTGAAAAAGAAACAGCAGAATCAACCTTTCAGATTTATCGGAATATGTTGCGTATGGATAAAATTGATATATTTGTCTTAGGGAAGGTTGACAGAGAACAAGTAAAAAGAAAACTTGAAGATTTTGGTTTTACTTATAGAAATCCAAAATTAGAGTTAGAATATCATCAAGAATACTCAAACATCACGCAAGAAAAAATCGAGCGTAAACAGGCAAGGCAGTCCATTTTGGAATTGGCATATCATTTACAGGTGGTTTACAACGATGTAAACTATCCGGCTTTGATGGTATTTAATGGTCTACTAGGTGCTTTCTCCCATTCGAAGTTATTTATGAATGTTCGTGAGAAAGAAAGTTTGGCCTATACAATTGGAAGTCAGGTCTCTATTTTTTCAGGAATGCTAAAGGTCTATGCTGGAATTAGCCGCGAAAATAGACTCAAGGTAATGAAGTTAATTAGTAAACAACTACTTGATTTAAAATGTGGTAAATTTACAGAAGAAGAATTAGAGTTGACAAAAAACATGTTGATTCATTCGGCAACCTTGGCTCAGGATAGGCAGAATAATTTGATAGAACAAGTATATAATCAAGTTACCTTAGGAAATAGAAATTTAAGTTGGCTAGATTGGATTGAGGCTATCAAATCGGTATCAATAGACGATGTCATTCGAGTAGGACAGATGATTAATTTACAGGCTGTTTACTTTATGGAGGGGACAGAAGAATGAAGTTAATTGAGAAGAAGTATCCTTACATGAAAGAATCTGTCTTTTATGGGAAAATTGACAATGGATTGACAGTTGTTTTACTTCCTAAAGTAGATTTCCATGAGACATATGGAATTCTAACGACCAATTTTGGGGGTATTCATACTCGATTTACATTGGCTAATGGTAATAGTGTTGTTTATCCTGCAGGGATTGCACACTTTTTAGAACATAAGCTGTTTGAAACTGAGAATGAAGAGGATATTATGAATGAGTTTGCTAAATTGGGAGCAAGCGCAAATGCTTATACCAGTTTTAGACAGACTAGTTACTTATTTTCAACGACTCAGAAAGTATTGGAGTCTATATCACTTTTACAATCTTTTGTTCGAGAACCGTATTTTACAGAAGACAATGTAGAAAGAGAACAGGGGATTATTGAACAAGAAATTGAGATGTATCAAGATGATGCAGATTATCGCTTGTTTACGGGAATTTTATCATCGCTTTATCCAGAAAGTCCTTTGGCCTATGATATAGCAGGGACAGTTGAATCAATTGCTGCAATTACTGCGGATGATTTACATGAGAATTTTGATGTGTTTTATCATCCAAGTAACATGAATTTATTCGTTATTGGTAATTTTGATTTAGAGGCAGTTTGGAAACAAATTTCAAGTTATCAAGTAGCTCAGATGGATAATCCAGCTCAGTCGTTTGAATTGGCAGGTGTCCAAAAGTTGCCGATACAGGAGCATCTCTCAGAACAATTTGAAGTATCTACCCCAAAATTGGCTGTTGGTTTACGGGGAAATGACGAGGTTGATAAGGAGACTATTCAGAAATATCGGCTCAGTTTACAATTTTTATTTGCCATGTTGTTTGGTTGGACTTCAAAACGATATCAACAGTTATACGAGCAGGGAAAAATTGATTCTTCTTTCCAGTTCCAATTAGAGGTTACACCTGAGTACCACTATTTGATTATCTCGGGAGATACTCAAGAACCCATTACGCTTTCTAGTATACTGATGAAAGCACTTAGGAAATTTGAGGATGATGCAGATGTGACAGAGGATCATTTACAATTGTTGAAAAACGAGATGTATGGAGATTTTATTCGTAGCTTAAATTCTCTTGAGTTTACAGCTAGTCACTTTGTTTCTCAGTATTCAGAATATGAAAATGTTTTTGATATACCTCAAATGATACAAAGTCTTCAGTTAGATGACATCAGAGAGGCAGGTCGTCGCTTTATTGATCACTGTGATATGACAGATTTCACGATTTTTCCAAAATAAGTGGGCGCAACCCGTCGAAATTTCCTTGGAATTTTGTTAGAATAGTATACTGTACATGATGAGCGATAGAGAGAGGGTATTATGAGACAAAAGAGTATAGGGGAAGTACTTAGAACAGCTAGAGAAGGACGGGGTTGGACATTCGTTGATTTGCAACGGATAACAAAAATCCAAGCTAAATATTTGCAGGCACTTGAGTACAATGATTTTGATTTTATTGCAAACTCAGATGATGTTCATTCTATTTTAAGAGCATATGCTGAGGCTTTGGAATTAGATGCAGATGTCCTACTGGATGCTTACGAGACCAATAGTTTAGTGAAATATTATGAAGATGGAGAAGAAGAACTCCGATCTTCAGAATTGAAAAGAAGTTATAAGGTTCGTAAACGTAAAAAGAACTCTTATCTTCCGTTGATTTACTTATTTCTTGCGACGGGTTTGATTATTATTTTTGTGACTTATATTGTTCATAGCAGGCTCCAAAATAGAGCATCTATTACGCCTACTACAACGTCATATAGTATAGTTGAGCAATCTGTATCTGAAGCAAGTAGTGGTACAGAGACGAGTTCTACTGAGCAGGCGCAGTCAAATTCAACGAGTTCAAGTAGTTCCGCTACAGAAAATGTGACTATTTCAGGATCAGGTTCTAACATTGTTGCGACCCTTAAAACAGTGACTTATCCAGTAGAAGTAACTGTAACAGCAAAAAATACAACGAGTTGGATCAGCCTTTCTGACACCTTGTTAGAGGGGGGCGTTACACTAACACCTGATAATCCAACAGTAACTACTACTATTGAAGAAGGAGTGACTTCTACTACACTTGTTCTTGGTGTTGTCAAAGGAGTAGAGGTAAGTGTAGGTGGCCAAAAGTTAGATATATCAGCTCTGACAGCCGATACAGGGGCGGTCACTTTAAATTTTGAATAAGGGCAATAAAGGTATTAGAATGAAAAAAGAAAATATTCCCAATGCATTGACGATAGGTAGGATTTTGGTAATCCCAATTTTTATCTTGTTACTGACCGTTTGGGATTCAACAATTAGTCATGTGTTGGCAGCACTTATTTTTGCATTAGCTAGTATTACGGATTATCTAGACGGCTATTTGGCTCGTAAATGGCAGGTTGTAACAAACTTTGGAAAATTTGCGGATCCGATGGCAGATAAGATTTTGGTGATGACAGCGTTTATCATGCTTGTAGAGCTTGGCTTTGCTCCAGCTTGGGTAGTTGCAATTATTATTTGTCGTGAATTGGCAGTGACAGGTCTTCGTCTACTCTTGGTGGAAAATGGAGGAACAGTTCTAGCTGCGGCTATGCCAGGGAAAATCAAAACATTTTCACAGATGTTTGCAGTTATTTTCCTGCTCTTACACTGGAACGTCGTGGGGCAAATAACACTCTATATTGCACTTTTCTTCACCCTATATTCAGGCTATGATTATTTCAGGGGTGCCTCTTACTTATTCAAAGATACTTTTAAATGATGACAAATATTATCGAAGTAAAAAATCTTAAATATAAATACGACCAAGAGGATGAGCGCTATACCCTAAATGAAGTCTCGTTTCACGTGAAACAGGGAGAATGGTTGTCTATTATTGGACATAATGGTTCGGGTAAATCAACAATAGTTCGTTTGATTGATGGTTTGTTGGAAGCTGAATCAGGTGATATTTATATTGACGGTGATGCCTTAACCATTGATAATGTATGGGATAAGCGACGCTTGATTGGTATGGTTTTTCAAAATCCAGATAACCAATTTGTGGGTGCCACAGTTGAAGATGATGTTGCATTTGGTTTAGAGAACCAGGGAATCCCTTTGGAGGAGATGCGTAGTCGAGTTGACGAAGCTTTGGAATTGGTTAGAATGACTGATTTCAAAACACGTGAGCCTGCTCGTTTATCTGGTGGTCAGAAGCAGAGGGTGGCGATTGCTGGAGTGGTTGCCTTACGTCCAAAAATTATTATTTTGGATGAGGCTACGTCTATGTTGGATCCAGAAGGTCGTCTCGACTTGATTAAAATTGTCCGTGAAATTAAGGATCGTCATGGTATGACGGTTATCTCTATAACACATGATTTGGATGAGGTTGCATTGAGTGACCGAGTTATCGTGATGAAAAATGGACAGGTTGAATCAATTAGCACTCCAAATGAACTATTTATGCGAGAAGATTTGGTAGATTTAGACTTGGATAGACCATTTACGACAGAACTGGCTTCATCTTTGCGCCAGACTGGACTTGATTTACCGCTCCGCTATTTTACAGAGGAAGAATTAGAGGAAACTTTATGGGAATTGATCTCCAAGAAGTAAGCTATATCTATCAAGCTGGCACTCCTTTTGAGGGGCGTGCGCTTTTTGGTGTGGATTTGGAGATTGTTGATGGCTCTTACACGGCCCTTATTGGGCATACGGGTTCGGGCAAATCAACAATTTTACAACTCTTGAATGGATTAAATGTACCAACAGAAGGAAGAGTAGTCATTGATGATGTTGTGATTACAGCGACGTCTGAAAATAAGGATATTAAGCAAGTAAGGAAGAAAGTGGGGCTCGTTTTCCAATTTCCTGAAAGTCAAGTGTTTGATGAGACAGTTTTGAAAGATGTTGCTTTTGGTCCACAAAATTTCGGAGTTTCTCAGGAAGAGGCTGAAACGATTGCGCGTGAAAAATTGGCCTTGGTTGGAATTGATGAAAGCTTGTTTGAGCGTAGTCCTTTTGAATTATCTGGTGGTCAAATGCGTCGGGTAGCTATTGCTGGGATTCTGGCAATGGAACCAAGTATCTTAGTTTTGGATGAACCAACGGCTGGATTGGACCCTGCGGGGCGTCAGGAATTGATGGATATTTTCGAAAAGCTTCATGAATCAGGCATGACAATCGTTTTGGTAACTCATTTGATGGACGATGTGGCTAACTATGCTGATTTTGTTTACATTATGGAAAAGGGAAAGCTGGTCCGTTCTGGTAAACCAGTCGATATTTTTCAAGAGGTAGATTTTTTAGAGAGTATTCAGTTGGGAGTGCCTAAGATTACTAAGTTTGCAGCTAATTTGGAGAGAAGAGGCTTTGTATTTGAACGTCTTCCTATTACAATTGAAGAATTTACGGGGATGGTGACACATGGATAAATTAATTTTAGGTCGCTATATTCCTGGGGATTCAATTATTCATCGCTTGGATCCAAGAAGTAAGCTTTTAGCAATGTTTGGATTTCTATTGATGATTTTTTGGGCCAATAATTTGGTCACCAATGCCTTGTTGATAGCATTTGTTTTAGGAATGGTTGTTTTATCTCGTATTCGCTTATCATTTTTTATTAATGGTTTGAAACCGATGATAGGAATTATTCTATTTACAACTTTCTTTCAGGTTTTCTTTACACCTGGAGCGACACTTTTCTGGGAATTTTGGATTTTTAAATTATCAGTTGAGGGTTTGCAACAGGCGGCGATTATTTTTGTTCGCTTTGTTTTGATTATTTTCTTCTCAACCCTATTGACCTTGACGACAACACCGCTCAGTTTGGCTGATGGTATCGAGTCAGGGCTTGCACCTTTGAAGCGATTTAGGGTTCCTGTGCATGAAATTGGTTTGATGTTGTCCATGAGCTTGCGTTTTGTACCGACCTTGATGGATGATACCACTCGGATTATGAATGCTCAGAGAGCTCGTGGAGTGGACTTTAATGAGGGAAATCTTATTCAGAAGGTAAGGTCAGTTATTCCTATTTTGATTCCGTTATTCGCATCAAGTTTTAAGAGGGCAGATGCTCTTGCAACGGCGATGGAGGCGCGTGGGTATCAAGGCGGAGATGGGAGAACCAAGTATCGGATTTTGGAATGGAAGTTAGCAGATACGTTAGCAATTTTAGTTATGTTAGCTTTAGCTGGACTCTTATTTATATTGAAAAAATGAGTAAAAAACGCTAGAAATAGCGTTTTTATTGTCTAATCTCAATTTGTCTGTAATATTTGTAACAATTTCACAAAGTCTAAGTAATAGTTAGAGGGTATGATAGACACATGACAGAAAGGAATGTGACTATTATGAACATTACATTAAAGAAAAACTTAAAAACAACTATTGCTGGTTTGGTAGCGGGAATCTCCCTTTTGACTGCGGGTGTAGTCAGTGCAGAAACCTATACTGTAAAGTCTGGTGATACCCTGTCTGAAATTGCTGAAACACACAATACTACTGTTGAAAAATTAGCAGAGCAGAATAAGATTACCAACTTAGATTTTATCCATGTCGGTCAAGTTATCGAATTGGGTGATGTGACAGTGAAGGCAGTAGCGAGTTCAGTTGAACAAACTCAATCAACAACAACATCAACTTCTACTGCAACAGCAACAACTAGCACCTATTCTTCAAACTTGAGTGCTGAAGATGCAGCAGCAAAAGAATGGATTGCAATGAAGGAATCAAGCGGTAGCTATGATGCCCGTAACGGTATCTACATTGGTCGTTACCAGTTGACAAATACTTACTTGAATGGTGATTACTCACCAGAAAACCAAGAGCGTGTAGCAGATGCTTATGTTGCTAGTCGCTATGGTTCATGGTCTGCAGCCAAGGCTTTCTGGTTGGCAAATGGTTGGTACTAAGATAAATTAGAAAAAGTCTAGCACGATGCTAGACTTTTTCTGTCTCACGAATGTATTTCGCAACTGCTTTTTCGTTCAGTCCAACGGTACTAAATAGTAGCCTCTAGCCCAAAACTTTTGATTTCCGCGCTGTATGGATATAGGTGATGGAAAATATCAATTAAATCCCGTCTAATTTTTTAGTAAATGGATTTTCTGCGGTACTTAGGAGTGACATACATTTGGTATGTGATAAACTGTAACTGGTTTTAGCCATGCTAAACTAGTCCACTGGACTAGTTTACTCCTCCTTTATTTAACTTGACAAATTAGATTATAACAGGAAAAGAAAGGGAAGCTCAAAGCCTTGCCAGCCACAAGCATAGGTGATGGTCTTCTTGTTTTTCTCTATGAGAAAACTGGCTCGAAGTCATAATAAGAAAAGGACCGTTAGGGTCCTTTTTGGTTTATACTATTGTCAATCTTCCCCAAAAATTTCTTGAGCAAGGCGACGACCCGTCGGTGTAGCTGCAAGGCCACCTTCAGCAGTTTCACGGAAGGCAGTTGGTAGAGCTGCTCCAACTTGGTACATGGCATTGATGACTTCGTCAACGGGGATTTTGGATTCGATACCTGCTAGAGCCATATCGGCAGCTACCATGGCGTAGCTTGCTCCCATTGCATTACGTTTGACACAAGGGACTTCTACCAGACCAGCGACGGGATCGCAAATCAGACCCAGCATATTTTTGATGACAAAGCAGATGGCTTGGCTGGCTTGGTAGGGAGTTCCACCTGCTGCAAGAGTTAATGCTGCGGCAGACATAGCAGAGGCAGATCCGACTTCTGCCTGACAGCCTCCTTCTGCACCTGAGATGGAGGCGTTGTTGGCGATAACTAGTCCAAAGGCTCCAGCTGTAAATAGGAAGTCAAGTTGCTGTTCTTCTGTCAAATTGAGCTTTTCAATAGCAACTCCTAGAACGGCTGGTAAACAACCAGCTGATCCTGCTGTCGGAGTGGCACAGACTAAGCCCATTTTGGCATTCAACTCATTAACGGCCATGGCATTTCTTGCGGCGGATAGGACAGCGGAATCTGACAGGGTTTTACCAGATTTCATATAGGCATCTAACTTGGCAGCATCGCCCCCTGTTAAACCAGATACGGATTTGCTTTCAGTAAGTCCATCTACGATGGAGTCTTTCATAACTGTCAAGTTTCTTGACATAATTGTCAATATTTCTTCGCGACTACGACCGGTCAATTCAATTTCAGTAGCGATCATGAGTTCAGCTACATTACCAGAAAAGTTGTCTGCTTGCTGAACTAATTCTTCGATAGTATAAAACATGTCTTTCTCTTTCTAGTTGAAGAAGGTTACATTGTGCAGGTGTGGAATTTTTTCAATCTCTGCAATAGAATTTTCACATTGGCGAGCATCCACTTCGATAATCATAATGGCTTTTTCGCCAGCTTTTTCACGTGTCACGTTCATTTGGGCGATATTGATGTCATACTTAGAAAGGACATCGGTCACTTTCGCAATCATACCAGGGACATCTTGGTGAACAATAATAATAGTTGGCGTATTCATATTGAGATTGACAGAGAAGCCGTTGAGCTCTGTTACTTGAATGTTTCCCCCACCGATGGAAACGCCTGTGGCTGAGATGGATTTTTTATCGTTTTTTATGATGATTCTGGTGGTATTGGGATGTGGGGTATTGCTGTCCTTGTTGACACGCCAGTAAACCTTAATACCTCGTTCTCTTGCAATATCAAGAGAGTCAGGAATGCGGGGATCATCCGTATCCATGCCCAGAATACCTGCTACCAGGGCTACGTCTGTACCATGACCACGATAGGTCTTGGCAAAGGAATTGTAGAGTTGAAATTCCACCTCTGTCGGCTCATCGCCGAAAATTGAAGATACAATTTTCCCAATGCGGACTGCACCTGCTGTGTGACTAGAAGATGGACCAATCATAACAGGTCCAATAATATCAAAGACCGACTGAAATTTTAAGTTTGTCATAGTAATCCTCACGTTTTTCTTGGTACTATTATATCAAATTTTCCAGTTAGAGAATATGCCTAGATGAATGTGTTTTCTTATGTTAAAATTCTATCGCTTACTCTTTTTGTATGGTATAATACAAGTTGTTCAAAATCGTCAACCGTTTTTGGATAATCAAATTTTGGAATACGACCTTCAAATCGTTATTTCTACGAAAAGATGGGAGAAGATTATGTCAATTGACAATTCTAAAACCCGTGTTGTTGTCGGTATGAGTGGCGGTGTGGATTCATCGGTTACGGCTCTCTTGCTCAAGGAGCAGGGCTACGATGTGATCGGCATCTTCATGAAAAACTGGGACGACACGGACGAAAATGGCTTCTGTACAGCAACAGAAGACTACAAGGACGTGGCTGCAGTGGCAGACCAAATCGGCATTCCTTACTACTCTGTCAACTTTGAAAAAGAGTATTGGGACCGCGTATTTGAGTACTTTTTAGCAGAGTATCGGGCTGGCCGCACCCCCAATCCAGATGTCATGTGTAACAAGGAAATCAAGTTCAAGGCCTTCTTGGATTACGCTATGAATTTGGGGGCGGACTATGTGGCGACGGGGCACTATGCTCAGGTGTCACGCGACGAGGACGGCACCGTTCATATGCTACGTGGGGCAGACAATGGCAAGGATCAGACCTACTTCCTTAGCCAACTCTCACAGGAACAGCTGCAGAAAACCATGTTTCCGCTCGGCCATTTACAAAAGCCTCAGGTAAGGGAAATAGCAGAGCGAGCAGGCTTGGCGACCGCTAAAAAGAAAGACTCGACAGGCATCTGCTTTATCGGTGAAAAGAACTTCAAAGAATTTTTAGGACAATATTTGCCAGCCCAGCCCGGCCGGATGATGACGGTGGACGGTCGTGACATGGGAGAACATACAGGTCTTATGTACTATACCATTGGCCAGCGGGGCGGGCTTGGTATCGGAGGACAAATCGGTGGGGACAATGAGCCTTGGTTTGTTGTCGGGAAAGACCTGTCAAAAAATATCCTCTATGTCGGTCAAGGCTTCTATCATGAGTCCTTGATGTCAACTTCTTTACAGGCTAGTCAAGTACATTTTACACGTAATATGCCTGAAGAATTCACGCTAGAATGCACAGCTAAGTTCCGCTATCGTCAACCAGATAGTAAAGTAACTGTCAAGGTAAAAGGTGACAAGGCAGAAGTTATTTTTGCAGAGCCACAACGAGCAATCACACCAGGACAAGCCGTTGTTTTCTACGACGGTCAAGAGTGTCTGGGCGGTGGCATGATCGATATGGCCTACAAAGATGGGGTTGCTTGTCAGTATATTTAATCAAAAATAAAAGCTTAGCACCCTCATGCTAAGCTTTTTATCTTATCCCCAGAAAGCATCTTCGGCTTTTTGGTCGGCTGAGAAGAGCCAAACTTCCTTGATTTTGCCATCTTCCATACGGAAAAGATCGATGCCATTCATGTTTAGTTCTTCACCATCTGTTCGAGTACCGAGGAATGTTACGTTAGCGGCAACAAGAGTATCATTATCGGATACCCAGTTTGTCACTACTTTGAAAGTTCCATTTGTTTTTTCGGCGAAAGTTGCTAGATGTGCTCCGAGTACTTCCTTACCAATTTTAGCACCAGATGTTGAATGATTTCCGGGTTGATGCCAGATAATGTTATTAGCCATTGTTTCAAAAAGAGCTGCAAAATCACCAGCGATGAGAGCATTGTTATAGGCATTAAAAATTTCCAAGTTTGTTGACATTTGATGTCCTCCAATTTTTTTGATATAGTACAATTATAGCTGAAGCATTCCATTATGCAAGTAGGTACTTTTGCATTCGTTAGTATCAAAAGTGATACTATTGTGATAAATAAAGGAGAATTTTTTTGAAAAAAGTTAGTGAATATGGTATTTGCCCTTTTGCAACAACACAAAAAGTCTTGACTGGTAAGTGGGGATTGGTGATTATCTACCAACTCAGTACAGGAACGAAACGCTTCAATGAATTACAGCGACTGATTCCAGGTATTACTCAAACCATGTTAACAAGGCACCTTAGACAATTGGAGGAGGATCGCATTATTAGTCGCACGGTCTATGCAGAAGTCCCCCCTCGTGTAGAGTATAGCTTGACTGAGATGGGCGAAAAATTTCGTTCGGTACTGGATGCTGTTGAGGCTTGGGGCTTAGAATATATTGAAACGTTAGCGTAACACTAGATTTGAAATTCTACAAATCTTTTGATAGAATAAGAGTAACAATTATCATGATGGTCAAAGCTCATGGGAATTGTAGGCTTTTTTGTCCTGCAATTTTCGAGAGTTTTGGCTATTTTTTGTGAGATTAGGAGGAACTATGCCTGTCAAACTGATTGCCCATGTTTTACTGACTGTTGCAGACAGTCACCTGATTATTCAGCGTTCTCAGATTAAGCGTGGCATGCCCAATGTCTTTCCTCGATATTGGGACATTCCAGGTGGTCGTGTCGAGGAGAATGAATTGCCTCGTGATGCTGCCGTTCGAGAATGCTATGAAGAAACAGGCATTTCGATAGTCAAGGAAAATCTGACCATTATCCATGAAGATAGTCAGTTTGATGAAGAGAAAGAGGCGATGTTTACAAGGCTGGTCTATGAAGTAACACTTCCTGAACAGCCCAAAACCATTCTTCTTGATCCAGAAGAGCATACTGATTTTATATGGTTTACTAGTCGCGATGAAAATAAGAAAAATTTAGTTCCATATCTTGAAGAAATTTTAGAAAAGAGAAGGAAGAATGGATTTTAGGACCAGAATTGACAATCAGATCTTCGGTGTTCGGGCGACTGCATTGATTATAAAAGATGGGAAAATATTTCTCACGAAGGACTCTAAGGGGCGTTATTATACCATTGGCGGTGCAGTCGCAGTCAACGAAACTGCACAAGATGCGGTTGTTCGGGAAGTCAAGGAAGAATTAGGGATTGACAGTCGTGTCAACCAACTAGCTTTTGTCGTTGAAAATCAGTTTACACACGAAGATATAGATTTTCACAACATCGAGTTTCATTTTATCGTCGATCCTATTGGGAAAATGCCTAAGGAGATGATAGAAGAGGAGTTGAAACAAGCTTGTGAATGGATTGAACTTGACAAGCTTGTCAACCTAGATGTCGTACCAGCTTTTCTGGCTCAAGAATTGCCAAACTGGAATGGGCAAGTCAAACATATCATGAACATAAAGGAGAAATAAAAATGACATACACATTTGCAGAAAACTATGATGTCATCGTGATCGGTGCGGGGCATGCGGGTGTAGAGGCGGGATTGGCAGCTAGTCGTATGGGCTGTAAGACCCTGCTTGCTACGATAAACTTGGATATGGTGGCTTTTATGCCATGTAATCCCTCCATTGGTGGTTCTGCCAAGGGGATTGTGGTAAGGGAAATCGATGCCCTGGGTGGCGAAATGGGCCGCAACATTGACAAGACCTATATCCAGATGAAAATGCTTAATATGGGTAAGGGGCCAGCTGTTCGTGCCTTGCGGGCTCAGGCGGACAAGGCAGAGTACGCAGCAGAGATGAAGCGGACGGTGGAGCGTCAGGAAAATCTGACCCTGCGTCAAACTATGATTGATGAGATTTTGGTGGAGGATGGTAAGGTTATCGGTGTTCGCACGGCTACCAATCAGAAATTTTCTGCCAAGGCGGTTGTGGTGACGACGGGTACAGCCCTGCGTGGCGAGATTATCATCGGTGACCTCAAGTATTCGTCAGGTCCTAACAATAGCCTAGCTTCTATCACGCTGGCGGATAATCTGAAAGAATTGGGACTTGAAATTGGTCGTTTCAAGACAGGGACACCACCGCGTGTCAATGCCCGCACCATTAATTACGACGAAACCGAGATTCAACCAGGCGATGAAAAGCCAAATCACTTTTCATTCTTGTCCAAGGACGAGGATTATTTGCAGGACCAGATCCCTTGTTGGTTGACCTATACCAATGCGACTAGCCATGAGATTATCAACAGCAATCTCCACCGAGCACCTATGTTTTCAGGGATTGTCAAGGGGATTGGGCCCCGTTATTGTCCGTCAATCGAGGACAAGATTGTGCGTTTTGCCGACAAGGAACGCCACCAGCTTTTCCTAGAGCCAGAAGGTCGCAATACCGATGAAATCTATGTTCAAGGGCTGTCAACCAGTCTGCCAGAAGATGTGCAGCAGGACTTGATCCACTCCATTAAAGGCTTGGAAAATGCTCAGATGATGCGGACGGGCTATGCTATTGAGTACGATATGGTTATGCCTCATCAGTTGCGGGCGACGCTGGAAACTAAGAAGATTTCTGGGCTCTTTACAGCAGGTCAGACCAACGGAACATCAGGTTATGAAGAAGCAGCAGGTCAGGGAATTGTCGCTGGTATCAATGCAGCCCTTAAGGTACAGGGTAAGCCTGAGTTAATTTTGAAACGAAGCGACGGCTACATTGGTGTTATGATTGATGACCTGGTAACCAAGGGAACGGTGGAGCCTTATCGCCTCTTGACCAGTCGGGCAGAATACCGCCTGATTCTGCGTCATGACAATGCCGATATGCGTCTGACGGAAATCGGTCGTCAGGTTGGCTTGGTAGATGATGAACGCTGGCAGGTCTTCCAAATCCATAAAAACCAGTTTGACAATGAGATGAAACGCTTGGAGTCTATCAAACTCAAACCAATCAAGGAAACCAACGAAAAAGTTGTTACTATGGGATTCAAGCCCTTGACAGACGCTTTGACTGCCAAGGAATTCATGCGTCGTCCAGATGTGACTTACGCAGATGCGGTAGCCTTTATCGGTCCTGCGGCAGAGGACTTGGATGCTAAGACCATTGAATTGATTGAAACAGAAGTCAAGTACGAGGGCTACATTGCCAAGGCCTTGGATCAGGTGGAGAAGATGAAACGCATGGAAGAAAAACGCATTCCAGCCGACATTGACTGGGATGACATTGACTCCATAGCGACTGAGGCTCGTCAGAAATTCAAGCTGATTTCACCAGAAACCATTGGTCAGGCTAGTCGGATTTCCGGTGTCAATCCAGCGGATATATCCATTCTCATGGTTTACTTGGAAGGACGCAGTCGTTCCATTTCTAAAAACAAATCAAAGGACAGTCACTAAGGCTGTTCTTTTCGCTGTATGTCAGCTATATGTCAACTACTTTAAAATCATGTGAAAAGTAGCTTTTTTACTGAATTTATGGTAGAATGGCAGGCAGAGGTTAGTGATGAAAAGATTTCGATTTTCGACAATTCACTTTGTCATGATAGGTGTCATTTTATTTGGGTTGGTGGCTCTTGTCCACCGACTTTTTCCAATTGGTGCCAGTACAGTTTTTGCGCTACTCATCAGCCTGTTGGTGTTGATTGCGCTATTTATTTATCAAAAACATTCTTATGAATTTAGTGAGCTAGAACAGATTGAATATCTCAATAATCAGGCCAATTCTGGTTTGATGATGCTCTTGGATAAAATGCCAGTGGGAGTCATCAAAGTCCGACCAGATAGTAATCAGGTAGAATGGTTTAATCCCTTTGCTGAGCTGATTTTTGCTCAAGAAAATGGTGAGTTTGATCAAAAAAAACTACGTGAAATTATTGACGTTGGTCTGGATGAGGAGCGAATTTATGCGAACTTTTCAGGCAAGAGATACGCTGTTAACGTTGATTTTGATCAAGGGTTATTTTACTTTTTTGATGCGTCAACAGAGTATTCGGCGACAAATAGTTTGATCGGAAGCCGTCCTGTTATAGGGATTATTTCAGTTGATAACTATGATGAGCTTGAGGATGCTGTAACAGATTCTCAAATCAGCCAAGTCAATTCCTTCTTGGCTCAATTTGTTTCGGAATTTTGCCATGATTACGGTATCTACTACCGACGCGGCACAATGGATCGATTCTATTTCTTTACAGATTATGCTGTGTTGGAAAAATTGATAGAGAATAAGTTTTCAGTTATTGATAAGTTCCGCGAGGAGGCTAAAAAGTTAGATTTAGGTTTGACTTTGAGTATGGGATTGGCGTATGGTAATGAAAATCATCACCAAATCGGACAGATTGCGCTCCAAAATCTCAATATGGCTGAGGTTCGTGGTGGAGACCAGGTTGTGGTCAAGGAAAATGATGAGAGTAAACAGCCACTTTTCTTTGGCGGTGGCTCGGCTTCTTCCGTTAAACGAACACGTACGCGGACTCGTGCTATGATGACTGCTGTATCAGATAAACTCAAATCGGTTGATGCTGTTTTTGTGGTGGGACATCGTAATTTAGATATGGACGCGCTTGGATCCGCGGTCGGTATGCAGTACTTTGCTCAAAATATTATGAACAATGCCTACACGGTGTATAATCCAGATGAAATGGCACCAGATATTGCACGTGCCATCAAGAAGTTGAGTGATGAAAATTGTTCTAATTTGCTAACGGTTGAGGAAGCCATGAAGATGGTCACTTTCCAGTCGTTGTTAATCATGGTAGATCATTCAAAGATTGGCTTGACTTTGGATAAGGATTTCTATGAACAATTTACCCAGGTTGTGGTGGTTGATCATCATCGTCGCGATACAGATTTCCCAAATAATGCAGTTTTGACTTATATAGAGAGTGGTGCTAGTTCTGCGAGTGAGTTAGTAACGGAATTAATTCAGTTCCAGAATGACAAACACCATAAGCTTAATCGCATTCAATCTAGTTTATTGATGGCTGGGATTATGCTTGATACAAAAAATTTCACCTCTCGTGTGACCAGTCGTACTTTTGATGTGGCTAGTTACTTGCGGACTCGTGGTAGCGATAGCTTGGAAATTCAGCAGATTGCTGCGACAGATTTTGAGGAATATCGTCAAATCAATGAACTGATTTTAAGTGGGCAGAGAATTGAGTCCAATGTTGTTATTGCGTGTGCAGATGATACTAAAGAATACGATAATATTATTCCGAGCAAGGCTGCCAATACAATATTGGACATGGCAGGAATTGAGGCGGTATTTGTTATAACAAGAAATACCAAAGGGTATGTATCTATTTCTGCAAGGAGTCATAGTAAGATCAATGTTCAACGCATCATGGAAGAAATGGGTGGAGGTGGTCACTTTAACCTAGCTGCCGCTCAGGTATATGACCAGACAATCGCAGAAGTATGTGAAAAGTTGACGGATAAAATCCGCGAAGAAATAAATGGAAATTAGGAGAACAGATATGAAAGTAATCTTTTTAGCAGATGTTAAAGGTCAAGGTAAAAAGGGTGAGATTAAGGAAGTTCCAACAGGTTATGCCCAAAATTTCTTGATCAAGAAAAATTTGGCTAAGGAAGCAACAAATCAAGCGATCAGCGCCCTTCGTGGTCAGGAAAAATCTAAGGAAAGGGCTCATGCAGAGATGATTGCAGAAGCAGAGGCTATCAAGGCTAAGCTGGCTGAGGAAGCTACTTTAGTGAAATTTGTCGAAAAAGTTGGTCCAGATGGTCGTACCTTTGGTTCTATTACCAGCAAGAAAATTGCTGAAGAATTGGACAAGCAATTTGGCATCAAGATTGATAAACGCCATATTCAGCTGGATCACCCAATTCGTGCGATTGGTCTCATTGATGTACCAGTTAAAATCTATCAAGATGTAACAGGCATCATTAATTTGAGTATCAAGGAAGCTTAATTATTTATCTAGCCAGTGAGGAGGTGAGATCTTGGCAGAGTTGGATGAATTGCGGGTGCAACCGCAGGATATTCTAGCTGAACAATCGGTATTAGGAGCTATTTTCCTTGATGAAGGCAAGCTGGTCTTCGTTCGTGAATACATCGAAGCTGAAGATTTTTTCAAACATGCTCATAAGCTAATTTTTAAAGCTATGATTGCTCTTTCTGATAGAAATGAGGCAATTGATGCGACTACCATGCGTAACTATCTGGTCAACCATGGTGATTTGGAAAATATTGGTGGCTTGGCCTATTTGGCTGAAATCATTAGCTCCGTGCCGACGGCAGCCAATGCGGAATTCTATGCCAAGATTGTTGCTGAAAAGTCTAATCTCCGTAAACTGATTGCCCGTTTGACGGATGCAGTTAATCAGGCTTATGAGGGTGCGGATGGTTCAGATGACATTATTGCCAATGCTGAAAAAGCTTTGATTGATGTCAGTGAGGGAGCCAGTCGAAGTGGTTTCAAGCGGATTGATGATGTCTTGAATATCAACTTTGACAACCTTGAAACTCGTGCTAAGCAGACGTCGGATATTACAGGGATTGCAACTGGTTATCCTGCTCTTGATGCTATGACAACGGGTCTGCATGAGGAAGAGTTGATTATTCTTGCAGCTCGTCCTGCGGTTGGTAAGACGGCATTTGCTCTCAATATTGCACAAAATATCGGTACAAAACTGGGTTTGACAGTTGCTATCTTTTCTTTGGAGATGGGTGCAGAAAGCTTGGTTGACCGTATGCTCGCTTCTGAGGGAGTTATCAATTCGAGGGCTATTCGTACGGGGCATTTGACGCAGGAAGAATGGAATAAGTACATGGTGGCTCAAGCTAACCTGGCTCGGGCTAGTATCTATATTGATGATACACCAGGTATCAAGATTACAGAGATTCGTTCGCGTTCACGTAAGTTGGCTCAGGAAACGGGCAATCTGGGCTTGATTTTGATTGACTATCTTCAATTGATTACGGGAACAGGTCGGGAAAATCGGCAACAAGAGGTTTCTGAGATTTCCCGTCAGTTGAAGATTTTGGCCAAGGAATTGAAAGTTCCCGTTATCGCCCTCAGTCAGTTGTCTCGTGGAGTTGAGCAACGTCAGGATAAGAGACCTGTTCTGTCAGATATTCGTGAATCGGGATCTATCGAGCAGGATGCCGATATCGTTGCCTTCTTATATCGTGATGATTACTATGAGCGCGGTGAGCAGGAAGATGGCGGCATTCCTAACAATACGGTTGAAGTCATCATCGAGAAAAACCGTTCCGGTGCGCGTGGTACCGTGGAACTCATGTTCCAAAAAGAATACAATAAATTTGCAAGTATTTCCAAGAGAGAGGATGGATAGAGAATGAGTGATGCATTTACAGATGTTGCTAAAATGAAGCAAATCAAACAAGATATTAAGGACCATGAGGGACAAATCGTTGAATTGACCCTTGAAAATGGTCGTAAGCGTGAGAAGAATAAGCAGGGGCGTATTGTGGAGGTTTATCAGTCTCTCTTTATCGTTGAATTTGAAGATCCAAACAATACCTTTGTGGAATCTTATACTTACTCAGACATTTTGACAGAAAAGATTTTGATTCATTATTTGGATTAATCGCTATATAAGGCTTTACAGAGCCTTTTTTTTGTGCTATACTAATCTTTGTGCGAAATAACAGCAGGGCAAAATGAAGCTCGTCAACAGAAGGTCAGCAAGAAGAGTAATCGTTGCTGTTTCGATGAAGGCCTCCTGCACGAATCAGGTTTGCTTAAAACGTTATTTCCTACAAATAATTTTTATATTTTATTTTAGGAGGACATAACACATGTCACGTTATACAGGACCATCTTGGAAACAAGCTCGTCGTCTTGGCTTGTCATTGACAGGTACAGGTAAAGAATTGGCACGTCGTAACTACGTACCAGGTCAACACGGACCAAACAACCGTTCTAAATTGTCAGAATACGGTTTGCAATTGGCTGAGAAACAAAAATTGCGTTTCTCTTACGGTTTGGGTGAGAAACAATTCCGTAACTTGTTCGTACAAGCTACTAAAATCAAACAAGGTACTCTTGGTTTCAACTTCATGCTTCTTTTGGAGCGTCGTTTGGATAACGTCGTTTACCGTCTTGGTTTGGCAACTACTCGTCGTCAAGCACGTCAATTCGTAAACCACGGTCATATCCTTGTTGATGGCAAACGCGTTGATATTCCTTCATACCGCGTTGAAGTTGGTCAAGTTATCTCAGTTCGTGAGAAGTCAATCAAAGTTCCAGCTATCCTTGAAGCTGTTGAAGCAACTCTTGGTCGTCCAGCTTTCGTATCATTCGATGCTGAAAAGCTTGAAGGTTCATTGACTCGCTTGCCAGAACGCGACGAAATCAACCCAGAAATCAACGAAGCTCTTGTCGTAGAATTCTACAACAAAATGCTCTAAGATTTGTATCGATATTTTAAAAGCCCTATTTACAAGGGCTTTTTGTCTGTATTTGAGGAGGGATTATGTGGCGTAAGTATTCTTTGCTAGTGGTATTGACTATTTTTGTCGTAGGTGGGGCATTCTTTCTATCTCAATCAGCGGCTGCACCAGATGAATCAGACTACGTGAAGGCTGTAAAGAGTTATCAGGCTATTTCGATAGATGAAGTGGAGCAAAAAATCCAAAACGAGGAAGAATTTATATTATACATAGGTCGTGAGACATGCCCTTATTGTCGTGACTTTGTTCCTAAATTAACAGAGGCGGTAGAGCAATCACATGCGACTATCTACTATTTAGATAGCGAGTCGGATCCGACAGGAAAAATACAACAATTTCGACAGAGTCAAGGTCTTGCTACGGTTCCTAGCTTAACCTATTATAAATCGGGTAAATTATCTGGAATACTTCGTAAAGGGAGCCAAGCAACAATATCCGAAATAGCGAGCTTTTTATCTCTTCAAGGGCAGTAAATAGCTATATAAAATGTGTGATGTTTGAATCATACATTTTTTGTTCATGTTTGTGAAAATATTTCAAAACAAATTGAAAAACATTTCACAATCTTGTATAATACTAATATCAGATAAAAATTGGAGGTTTATCATGAAAAAGAAAGCTTGGTTAGGCTTACTAATGAGTCTACTTGCTGTTGTGTTTTTGGTAGCGTGTGGAGGAAAATCTGACAAAACTGCAACTTCTTCATCGTCTACTACATCTTCTTCAGAAGAGGCTGTTTCAGGTGCATCTGTGAAAGAATATACAGATCCATCTGAGTTGAAAGATAGCTATGATGTTATCGTAGTTGGTTCAGGTGGTGCAGGGATGTCGGCAGCTATATCAGCTAAAGATGCTGGCGCTAGTGTTGCTCTCTTGGAAAAAATGCCTGTTATCGGTGGTAATACGGCTAAATCATCAGCTGGTATGAATGCTTCACAGACTAAATTCCAAGAAGCGGAAGGTATTGCTGATACAAACGATAAGTTCTATGAAGAAACACTTAAAGGCGGTAAGGGAACAAATAGTCCTGAATTACTTCGTTATCTTGTAGATAACTCTGCTAGTGCAATTGACTGGTTGGATGGAATGGGAATTACTCTTAGCAACCTTACTACAACTGGTGGTATGAGTGAGAAACGTACCCACCGTCCAGCAGATGGTTCAGCTGTTGGTGGCTACTTAGTAAATGGTCTTTACCACAATCTTGTTGAACGTAAAGTACCAATTTTTGTCAATGCAGATGTTAAAAAACTCCAAGACAAGGATGGGGCTGTGACAGGTGTTGAAGTGAAGATTGCTGGTGAAACTAAGAAAATCTCAGCTAAAGCAGTTGTATTGGCGACTGGTGGTTTCGGTGCTGATTTGGAAATGGTTGCTAAATTAAACCCAGCATTGAAAGGTTATGTTACAACTAACCAAGAAGGTTCAACAGGTGACGGTATTGCGCTTGCTGAATCAGAAGGTGCAGCAACTGTTGATATGGAACAAATCCAAATTCACCCAAGTGTTGAGCAAGAAACTTCTTACTTGATTACGGAAGCTGTTCGTGGTGAGGGTGCTATCCTTGTCAATTCAAAAGGTGAGCGTTTTGTTAACGAATTGGAAACTCGTGATAAAGTTTCTGCGGCTATCAATAGCTTGGAGCCAAACTATGCTTATGTTATCTTTGATGATGCCTTGAAAGATCGTGTGAAAGCTATTGCTCAATACGAAGAAAAAGGTCTTGTAAAAACGGGTGCTACACTTGCAGATTTGGCTAAAGAAATTGACCTACCTGCGGATACACTTCAAACAACACTTGATACTTGGAACAGGGCTGTAGCAGATAAGAATGATGCGGCATTTGGTCGTACATCAGGTATGGACCATGCTTTGAATACTGGTTCTTACCACGCGATTAAAGTTGCACCTGGTGTTCACCATACAATGGGTGGTGTGAAAATCAATACCAATACTGAAGTATTGAAAACAGATGGTTCAGCAATTTCTGGTCTTTATGCTGCTGGTGAAGTAACTGGTGGTGTTCATGGTCAAAACCGTATTGGTGGTAATGCTGTAGCAGACATCATCGTATTTGGTCGTCAGGCTGGTGAACAAGCAGCTGGATTTGCTAAGAAATAAATTTTAATATGAGGAGTTGGCTACAGTCTAACTCCTCTTTCTGTATTGTCGCTGTTCATCTAAGATGATATACTTTTAAGGTATGAAGAAGAAAATAGTATTATTGTTAGGAGCTATTGCAGTTACTGTTTTGATTTGGTTTGCTATTGCTGGCCAGCATCAGCAATCCTATGTCGAGGCTGAATTAAGAGATCAAGATAAAATTTGGATTATCACAGATTTGCATTATTTGTCACAGGATTTATTTGATGATGGAGAGGCTTTTTCTTATATCGAAAAAACAGCTACTGGCAAGGATTTACGTTATGGAAAAGAGCGGATGGAGGCCTTGGTTGAGCAGGTTGAGCGTGAGCAACCGTCCTTGTTACTAGTCAGTGGGGATTTGACTCTCAATGGTGAAAAGCAGAGCATGGTTGAATTGTCACAGTATTTTACCCAGATTGAAGAAAAAGGAACAGAGGTTTTGGTCATTCCTGGTAACCATGATATTGCCAGTGGCTGGGCTAGGGCTTTTAAGGGATATCAGCAGGTAGTGACAGATCAGGTCACCGCTCAGCAATTTTCAGATATATTTGACGATCATGGCTATCAACAAGCCAGCAGTCGTGATCAAGTCTCATTGAGCTATCTGGCCAAGCCATTTTCCAATGCTTGGTTTCTGATGATAGACAGTAACATCTACTCTGACGGCTACGGTAAAGGAGCTCCTCCAACCAATGGACGTATCAAAAAAGAGACCTTGGATTGGATAGAAGTACAGCTTCAGGCAGCCAAGGAAGCTGGAGTAAACTTGATACCTGTTGTCCATCACAATATCTTGCAACAGCATGCCATGCTCTCAAAAGGCTATACTTTGGATAATGCTGCCGATTTGAAGGCCTTGTTCAATCAATATGGCATTCAATTTGGTTTTTCGGGACACACTCATTCTCAGAATATTGTTGAAGAAGACTTGGGGCAAGTCAGCTATACTGAAGTGGTCAATGGAGCATTTTCTATTTACCCAGCTGTTATCGGCCAATTGAGTCTTGATGATACAAGCATTCGCTATCAAAAAACTCAACTTGATATGGCTTCGTGGGCAGAAGAGCACCAACCTAGTGATCCAAATTTGCAGAATCACGTAAAGTACTTACAAACCGTCTTTGACAATACCAGTGACATCATGGTCCACAATGTGTTGAACGATGAACGGTGGTATGATGGCGAGACAGCGGATGCTATTTCACACTTTATCATGCCAGCCAATCGTGCTTATTTTTCAGGAGAAAAATTGAATCAGACTTGGCTTGATGAGACGGTATTTCCAAGCCAAGCCTATCAGACCTTGCAAGCGGCATCACCGAGAAGTTTCTTGGCTGATTATCTTGATGTGATTATAAAACGGAGTCAAAGTCGAGATGTGGAGCAAGTGACGGTTTCTAAATGACGAATAGAAAGAAAATCCCGCCTTTAAACGGGATTTTTCTATGCTTGTAAAGGGAGAATGATTTTTAGTTGAACCCAATTATCTTCCTTGCTAAGTGTGAGACTGCCACCGTATTTATTGGCAACATACTCCATACTCTTAAGACCGAATCCATGGTAGTCCTTGTTTGTTTTTGAGGTTTCAGGGAGCTGTCCTGTGGATAAGTCTAGTGAAGAAGTATCGTAGTTGTCTAATCGAATGATGAGAAATTGCTGATGGCTGGCAACCTTTAAAGTAATCAAGCGTTGTTCAGGATTATCTATTTTTTCAACAGCCTCTATGGCATTGTCAATGGCATTTCCAAACAGAGCTGAAATATCCATTACATCCATAAAATGGAGGGGTTCTCCCTGAACAATACAGGTAAAGTTGATTCCATTTTGCAAACAGTAATAATTTTTCTGGCTGAGAATGGTATCTAGAACGGGATTTCCTGTTTCAATCTTGGCATCAAGGGTTTGGATCACCTCGCTCATTTCCTCTAGGTATTTCTCCTTTTTTGTTTTATCCGATTCTTGCTGAATGATGGCCAGTTGATGCTTTAAATCATGGACCTTACGGTCAAGAATCTCACTGTTTTCACGATAGGCTTGGTATTGCTTGTATTGAAGTTGGAACATATTATTGATAGAAGTCAATTCCTGCCGTAAATAGCGATCGTATTGTTGAGATTCTTGGGTGAATAGGAGCAGAAGACCAGAGAGATTGACGGTTGTCCGAAGAATGAAAATGCTGGTTGAGTCTTGAAATTGGCGCGTGCCTGAGAGGATGAAGCCAATATTACTGAGAACAAAGATAGATAAGGTTGTAAAGACGGCTACCGTCACATCTCGCTGCTCAATGAATTTATCCAATTCTTCTAAGCGAACTTTTCGATCTTGTAGATAGATGAGCCAGTAGGAAAGCAGAGAAGTTATCAACAGAAATACCCCTTGTGTCCACAAGTTATCCACAGGCTGTTGATAAATCGTCAAACAGTAGAGATGCCAAGTAATGGAGGCTACTAATTCGGCAATGATAAAGGCTTTTGCTGTCAAATAGAGACTAGTCCTCTTGTGGATAACTCCAAGCAATCGAATGGAAACAAACATCCAAGCGATATTGATGCCCATTCCCACAGTCCAAAAAAGCAAGGGGAGTTTGCCAGCCAATAGTTGAAGTAAGATTTGTATGAGGAAAATCAGGAGGATGCGTACCTGTTTGCGTGACCATTTTTCAGACAAAACAAGTGAGGAACAGACCAGTAGGCAGGCCAAGCTTTCTGTTAGAGCAGTATAGAAACGCGGAATATCAGGGAAATTGATCATAGTAGGCTATCTCCGATGAAGTTGGTTAGAGCTGTCATAAATTCTTTTTTTCTTGGGCGGCTAATCGGCAAGGCTGTATTTGTGACGTAAACAAGGCTACCTTCCACTTTTTGAACGTGGGATAGATTGATGATATAGGCTGAGTGGGCTCGTACAAACACTTTACTGTCTAACATGGCTTCGAGATTCTTGAGACTATTATGGGTAATCGTTAGGCCACCGTCAACTGTGTAGATGTGAACCTGATGTCCTTGACTTTCTAGGTAAACAATATCTTCTTGATAGAGTTTTACGGTGGACTGTTTGCTTTTTATATACAAACTTTGTTTCTCTTGGCTATCGGGTAATTTTCTAAGAATTTTTTTAAAATGTTCCTCAAAGACGAAGGAGCTCAGTGGTTTGAGAAGAAAATCAATGGCCTCAACAGAATAACCCTGAATAGCGACATGGGAATGATTGGTCACAAAGACGATGAGAACATCTTTATCCACAGACCGAATCTTTTGAGCAGTGGTCATCCCGTCCATAATCTCCATCTCGACATCTAGGTAAATCAGATCAAATTGTTTTTGATAGTCACTAGTGATATGGAGACCGTCATTAAAACAGCTGATTTCCACTGCAATCCCAGCTTTTTGGCAGTAGGTTTTGATGTAGTTGGACAATCTCTCTTGCTCGATTTTTTGATCTTCTACAATCGCGATTTTCATAAAACACCCCTTTTATTTTCTATCAGTATATCAAAATTAAAATGAAATTGTTAGCTATATTTTAGAAAAATCAAATGATAAAATAGCAAGAGTAGGATTATTTTTCTCAATTTACAAATTATGAAGGTTAAATGACAGATTATGAAGAAAGGGTTTTCATTAAGTATGTTAATTGATATAGTGGACTCAAGAAAAAGAAAAGGCTTACATGAAAGCCGAAACGTTTAGGAGGAAGTCTTATGAAGGCTTGGAAAAAACTTGGTTTAGCAAGTTTAGTTACTCTGATAGGAAATGTCGGAGTAACGGTATTTGCGGAAGATTATGCTAGTTCCTATCAAGCATGGGATGCAGCAGGGATTGCAAAGATTGTTTTAATATGTGCTAGTTTAGCAGTCGTAGCTTTATTCGCATACTATATTTATAAAGGTGTGAAGAATAAGGCATTTGTTTCCAAAAAATCAAAGATCTTTACTTCACTTTTGGCATTATTAGGTGTAATAATCATTGGTGCTAACTATGCTGTCAATATGTTTGTCAATGTGATTGACACCTATTTTGCGCCATCTTATGCAGATGAGACAAAAATAGCTGAGGCAGAAGAGGTTTCTAAATCTTTGGTAACAACCATTCAAGAAGAAGGCACTGTCTTGCTTGAAAACAAAAATCAGATCCTACCGCTTGAAAAATCATCTAAGGTCAATGTCTTTGGTATTTCTTCTGTAGCCATTACTTACGGAGGATCTGGTTCAGGTGCTGCGGATGAGTCTAAAAACGTTAATCTGCAACAAGGTCTTGAAAATGCTGGCTTTGAAGTCAACAGTGAATTGACCGATTTCTATACAGAAAACCTCCCAGAAAAAGAAGGTACCAACATCTTCTCTCTCAATGGCGGAGATTACAATATCTATGAGCCAACTCAAGACAAATACACAGATGAATTGCTAACAAATGCGAAGAACTTCTCCGATACAGCCTTGGTGGTCATTTCTCGTAACGGAGGTGAGGGTGCAGACCTTCCACAAAATATGGCAGAATACCAACAAGGTGACAAGGATAAACACTATCTTGAACTTCAAGATGTTGAAAAAGCAATGTTGAAAACTGTAACCGAAAACTTTGATAAGGTTGTTGTCTTAGTCAACTCTTCAAATGCTATGGAACTTGGATTCTTGGAAGATGCAGGTGTCGATGCAGCTCTATGGATTGGAGGACCAGGTTCAACTGGTTTGAACGGTGTAGCCAATGTCTTGGCAGGAGATGTCAACCCGTCTGGTCGCTTGGTCGATACCTATGCCTATGACTTGGAAACCAACCCAACCTACTGGAATACAGGGGACTTCTCTTATACAAATATTACTTATGAAGATACTCCATGGGGAGCAAAAGAGCCTCAGACCTTTAACTACAAATTTGTTAACTACCAAGAAGGCATCTATCTAGGATATCGTTACTATGAAACTCGCTTTATTGACAATGCAACTGGTCAAGTAGATGAGGCAGCCTACGATGCAACAGTGCAATATCCATTTGGCTACGGTTTGAGCTATACAACATTTGACCAAGAAATCACCAGTATGAAAGAGAATGGTGATAAGATTGAGGTCAATGTCAAGGTAACCAACACTGGTGATGTAGCTGGTAAAGAAGTTGCACAAGTTTATTACACTGCTCCATATACCGAAGGAGGCATTGAAAAATCCCATGTTGTCTTGGCTGGCTTTGACAAGACAGATGTACTTGAACCAGGACAAAGTGAAGAAATGACAATTTCTTTCGACCGTGATGACATGGCATCTTATGATGAAAAGACTGAAAAAGCCTACGTCTTAGACAAAGGTGACTACCAAATCAAACTCATGAATAATGCTCATGATGTATTGGATTCAGAAACCTACACAGTTGATAGCAAGGAAGTCTTGAAGCAACGTTCATCTGACAAGGCTGAGGTAACTAACGCCTTTGAATACGCTGTTGGCGATGTCAAGTATGTAACCCGTGCGGATTGGGAAGGTACGCTTTCAACTGAACGTACAAAAGACAAAGAAGCTAGCGAGCAAATTGCTGCTGAGGTAGATCGTTCGAACTTCCGCATTGACGAATCTTCAGAAACACCGATTGATACAGTAACAACAGAAGATAATGGACTTCGTTTGGTTGATTTGATTGGTGCAGACTATGATGATGAGCGTTGGGAACAATTAGTTGCTCAAATGTCTGTTGACGAAATGGTCAACTTAATCGGTTATGGTGGTTATGCAACAGGAGCAGTCAAATCAATTGATAAACCAGCTGTTGTTGACTTGGACGGCCCTGCTGGTATTAACGGTATCTTCCAAGGTATCAAAGGTGTTCAATACAATTCAGAAGTTGTTGTTGCTTCTACTTGGAATACTGACTTGGCTGAAGAAATGGGTGATGCTTTTGCCAAAGAGGCATTGGCCCATGGTATCGTTGGTCTATATGCCCCAGCTGTGAACATCCACCGCTCACCATTTTCAGGTCGTAACTTCGAGTACTATTCAGAAGATCCACTGATTTCAGGTAAAATGGCAAGCTCACTGGTTGCAAAAGCTCTTGAAAATGGAGTCTATACCTTTACAAAACACTTTGCTCTCAACGACCAAGAAGATAACCGTGATGGTGTTGCAACATGGTCTAATGAACAAGCTATCCGTGAAATCTATCTGAAAGCCTTTGAAATTCCTGTCAAAGAAGGCGGAGCGACTGCTATTATGTCATCCTTTAACCGTATTGGTACCCTCTGGGCAGGGGGTAATAGCGACCTCTTGAATACTGTCCTTCGTGACGAGTGGGGCTTCAAAGGGATGGTGATTACAGACTTTGCAGGTAAGGATTACATGAGTCCAGACCAGGCTATCCGCAATGGTGGTGACCTCATGTTGACACCTATGGGAAGCCTCCCTACAGCAGCATCAACAGGTACAGAAGAAGGTGTTGCAGCACTTCGTCAGGCAAGCAAAAATATCTTGTACACCGTTGCTCATTCTGCAGCCTTTGACATCTACAAACCAAAAACGAAATGGTGGATTGTAGCTTTAGTAGCAAGCAATATTGCCCTCATCGGATTGACAGGTTTCGGTCTTGTCAAGTTGACAGGTAAGAAAAAAGAAGAAAAAAACGCAGCATAGCAAGGGGGGTCCCCCTTGTCTTGCATAGGAGACAGTATGAAAGAATGGATTGCCAAACACCCAGACTTGTGGGAATTTATCAAGTTTAATGTGTTATCAAACATAGCGACCATCACAAATTTCTGTGTTCTGTGGTTGTCAACAAATTTCCTCTTTACAGCCTTGTCAAGTCAGCCATTTGACTGGTTTATCTTTCACTATTCTGTAGAAAATGGCGGTTTAAACGGCTTTCTCTCCTTCCTCTTGGCCTATGTAGCGGCACAGATTGTCAACTATATCGTCCAAAGGAAGTTGGTATTTGGTGCAGAAAATGATATTTCCAAGACCCTCCATTGGTATATCTTAACTGTTCTAGTTGCAGGAATTTTGTCCATTGTGCTACCACCTTATACTACTCAGCTTTTTACATCATGGGGTTTGAGTTTGGGTTGGGCACAGACAGCAGCCAACTGGGTCAATATTTTCGTTCAAGTGGCTGTTAACTATCCGATGATGAAGTTTGTAATCATGAAATAATACTCTTCGAAAATCAAACTCAGCCGTTGTTGACTTGATTTGATGAGTGGAAAGCTCCAGTGGAGGTTTCCAGCCTGTCACTTGACAATAATAAAGTGACAGAGTTCTATCTGCTCATATCGAAACGAACAAGGTTCGTCCTATCTCCCACCTCCAACAGTCTATTCTCAGACTGTTGGAGCTAGCCTGATTTTGATTTTCATTGAGTATAAGAAGTAATAGGAGCGGTCTCCCTAGTATTTTCTGGGGAGATTTTTTATAGCAGATTATGCCTAAAATCGTACAGATTATGAAGAAAGCGTTTTAATTGCCCCGTTAGTCTGATATGATAATGATAAAGAAATAGAATGAGGAAAAGATGATGAAGCATCAGGAGATTATTAATCGTTTAACATTGGAAGAAAAAGCAGCTCTCATGTCAGGAAAATCTGTTTGGGAAACCAAGGATTACCCTGAAAAAGGAATTCCATCTATCTTTTTGTCTGATGGGCCACATGGAATTCGCAAGCAAGAAGGTGAAGGTGATCACTTAGGGCTGAATGCCTCTGTCCCTGCAACTTGTTTCCCAACAGCTGCTACTTTGGCAAATTCTTGGGATGTAAATCTGATTGAACGTGTCGGACAGGGTCTCGGTGCAGAAGCAAACAGCTTGGGTGTCAATGTCATTTTGGGGCCGGGGCTTAATATTAAGCGCAGTCCCTTATGTGGTCGAAACTTTGAGTATTACTCAGAAGATCCTTATCAGGCGGGAAAACTGGCGGCCGCAATGATTCGGGGAATGCAGTCGCAAGGTGTTGCGGCAACGCCTAAGCATTTAGCTGTAAACAGTCAGGAATTGCGACGTATGGCTTCAGACTCCATTGTAGATGAGCGCACGCTGAGAGAGCTCTATCTGACAGGATTTGAAATTGCTGTGCGTGAAGGAAATCCAAAGGCAATCATGTCTGCCTATAACAAAATAAACGGCGTCTACGCTAATGAAGACAAGCGCCTCTTGCGTGACATTCTTTGTGACGAATGGGGCTTTACTGGCTTTGTCGTATCGGATTGGGGAGGCTCTAATGACCATGTTCTCGGTGTTGAAAATGGTAGTCATTTGGAAATGCCGGGTACTAAAAAGGTTGGTCAAAAGGAAATCATTGACGCTGTTCAGTCTGGTCGTCTGTCCGAGCAGGTATTGAATGAGCGCGTGGATGAGCTACTTGATGTGGTTTTGGAGTTGGCCAATGCTGAAAAACAAACTGTAGATTATTCTGAACAACATAAATTGGCCCGTCAGGCTGCTGCTGAGAGCATTGTGCTATTAAAAAATAAGGATCATGTCTTGCCCTTATCTAGCGAGATAAAAATAGCCCTTATCGGAGAATTTGCCCAAAATCCTCGCTATCAGGGAGCCGGCTCTTCCTTAATCAATACAAGACAATTAGATAAAACAGTGGATTGCATCGCGGATTATCCATTAAATGTCATTGGTTACGAACAAGGCTATCAACGTGTAGATAAAGAAGATGGGGAATTAGTTGACAAGGCTGTCAACCTTGCTAACCAAGCAGAACTTGTTCTGTACTATATGGGGCTGGATGAAATGAGTGAAAGTGAAGGCTTGGATCGTCAACATCTAAGTCTCCCCAAAAATCAGTTATCCTTACTGAATGTCTTGGTAGGGACAGGTAAAAAAATCGTTGTTGTCCTATCAGCGGGTTCGGTTGTGGATATGAATTGGGATGTGGATGTAGATGCGGTTCTTCACGGCTATCTATCAGGAGAAGCTGGCGCTAGAGCCATGTTAGATACCTTGACAGGTCGTGTCAACCCGTCAGGGAAACTAAGCGAGACCTATCCTGTTGAGTTGGCAGATGTTCCGTCTTCTGAGGGCTATCCTGCTGAGGGAGATCTTGCCCTCTATAAGGAAGCTCTCTATATAGGCTACCGTTACTTTACAAGCGTTGACAAGGATGTCAAGTATCCCTTTGGCTATGGATTGTCCTACACAGACTTTTCTTACAGTCAATTAGAAGTGTCTGAATCAGGGGTTTCCGTCACGATCACTAATACAGGAATAGTAGATGGGGCTGAAATTATCCAATTGTACGTAGGCAAAGAAGACAGTCAGATTTACCGACCTGTAAAGGAATTAAAAGGCTTTAAAAAGGTATTTATAAAAGCAGGCGAGTCCAAACAAATTTTTATCCCTTTTGAGGACTATACTTTCCGTTATTTTAATAGAGAGACAGGCCAATTTGAAGTAGAGGCTGGAAATTATCTCTTGTATGTAGGTGCAAGTAGTCAGGATATTCGCTTGATTGGCGAGATTACCCGACATGGTACAGTAGACCAATTTCCTGCTTCAGAACAGCTTCCGACTTATCTGACAGCCCAAGTACAGGCTGTTTCATCGCAGGATTTTGCACAATTGCTTGGACGTCCAGTTCCAGAAGAAACCTGGAAAATTGGTCAAGAACTGAGCCTGAACGATCCAGTTTTGAAACTCCAATTTGCTAAGAGTGGGTTGGCACGTGGGGTGCATAAACTATTGGTTAGCTTACTCAAAAAAGCAGAGCAGAAAGGGACTCCTGACTTGAACCTGTTGTTCCTTTATAATATGCCATTTAGGGCTATGGCAAAGATGACAGGTGACATGCTTGATTTACCGATGGTGGAAGGGATTCTAACCATTGTCAATGGCCATTTTTTCAAGGGCTTAGGCCAACTATGGAAAGCCTATCAAGCAAAACGAAAATATCAAAAGCAACTTTCCTGAAAATGTGATAAAATAGTAACAAATTGTGTCAAATGGAGAGAAAGATGACCTTACTAAGCATTGCCATTCCGAGTTATAATTCGGATGCTTACCTTCATTACTGTGTTCATTCCCTTGTAATGGGTGGTGACAAGGTTGAAATTCTGATTATCAACGATGGTTCGACCGATCGGACTCAGGAAATCGCAGAGGGACTAGAGAATCAATTTTCAAACGTACGTGCCATCTATCAGGACAATAAGGGCCATGGCGGAGCTGTAAATACAGGGGTACGTGAGGCCAAGGGGAAGTACTTTAAAGTTGTAGATTCAGATGACTGGGTTGATACCAGAGCCTATTTGAAGATCCTAGAGAGTTTGCAGGCATTGGAAGACGAAAATACGCCAGTTGATGCCTTCATTTCCAATTTTGTTTATGAAAAAGAGGGGCAATCTCGTAAAAAATCCATGTCTTATCAATCCACTCTACCTGAGAACCGTATCTTCGGTTGGGAGGATGTGGGTGCCTTTTCCAAGGGTCAATACATGATGATGCATTCCTTGATTTACAGGACAGATTTATTGCGTGAGGTTGGTCTCGTTCTACCAGAGCATACTTTCTATGTGGATAATATTTTCGTATTTACTCCTTTACAGGCTGTGAAAACCATGTTCTATCTACCAGTAGATTTTTATCGTTACTTTATTGGTCGAAATGACCAGTCTGTCAATGAATCCGTCATGATTAAGCGCATTGACCAGCAGTTAAAAGTCAATCGGATTTTGGTAGATAATTTAGACTTGGAGGCGATTGACAATCCTGATTTACGGAGTTATTTGCTCAATCATGTGGAGATTACAACCATTATCTCCTGTGCCCTTCTCAATCGTGCTGGAACGGCTGAACACATGATGAAAAAGCAGGAATTATGGCACTATATTCGTGATAACAATCCAGCTCTCTTTAAAATCGTTCGAAAAGGGTTACTCGGGCAATTAACTAACTTATACGGTTATCCAGGTCGAAAAATTTCCAATGCTGTCTATAAAATCGCGAAAAGAATTTATGGTTTTAACTAAAACTCAGTTTCGGCTGAGTTTTTCTGTTATAATGAATAGAAGAAAAACGCTTACAAGGAGAAGAGACATGCAAGAATTAGGACAGACAGGTTTACAGGTTTCTCGAATTGCTTTAGGCTGTATGCGAATGGCTAGTTTGACAGAGCAGGAAACTGCTAAAGTGTTAGATACTGTAATGGGTCGCGGCATTAACTTTTTCGATCATGCAGATATTTATGGTGGTGGTGAGTCAGAAATTCGCTTTGCTCAGGGGGCAAAATTGGCAGGTCTCAAGCGTGAGGACCTGCTTCTCCAGTCCAAATGTGGCATTCGTAAGGGTTATTTTGATTTTTCAAAAGACTATATTTTGGAATCTGTGGACGGGATTTTGAAGCGCTTGGATACAGATTATTTGGATGTTCTCGCCTTACATAGACCAGACGCTCTCATGGAAGCAGAGGAAGTGGCAGAAGCCTTTTATCTCTTGAAAAAAACAGGGAAGGTTCATCATTTCGGCGTCAGCAACCAAAACATTTACCAAATGGAGTTATTGCAATCCTATCTCGATCAACCGCTTGCAGTTAATCAATTGCAGCTATCTCCTGCTCACACGCCTTTGATTGATGCTGGATTACATGTCAATATGAAAGATGATGCTGCAACTATGCGTGATGGTGGGCTGATTGATTATTGCCAGCTTAAAAAAATCACTATCCAAGCCTGGTCTCCTTTCTTGATTGATTTGCAACGAGGTATTTTTGCCAATCATCCAGATTATGCTCTTTTAAATCAAACGATTGGGGAAATAGCAGAGCGATACAATGTTTCACATGAAACAATTGTCGTGGCTTGGATTTTGCGTCATCCAGCAAAGATTCAAACTATTGTTGGGTCCATGAATCCAGAACGTTTGACCAAGATTGCACAAGCTAGTGAGATTACCTTGACTAGACCAGAATGGTACGAAATATATAAAAGTGCAGGCAACATCTTGCCCTAGGAGGAAGCTATGCAGTGGGAAATAAAAGCATTTGACCAACTAAGTTTACAGGAACTTTACGGTATATTGACACTGAGAGTTGATGTCTTTGTCGTTGAACAGGCCTGTCCCTATCCTGAAGTTGATGGAAAGGATCCAAACTGTCTTCATCTTTTGGGAACTGATGAAGGAGAGTTAGTGGCTTACTTGAGAATATTGCCAGCTGGTCTAAGTTATGATGAAGTTTCCATTGGTCGTGTGGTCATCAAGTCAAGTCATCGTGGCAAAGGTTTAGGTCGACCAATGATGGAGCAGGCAATTCACTTTATTACAAACGAATGGAAAGAAAGTCAGATTAAAATCGGTGCCCAAGCCCATTTAGAAAAGTTCTATAGTTCGTTAGGTTTCGAGCCAGTTTCAGAAGTCTATCCAGAGGACGATATTCCGCATTTAGATATGCTTTATACTAAACCAGTCGTTTAAGGCTGGTTTTTTAAGCCTGTACTCACAAGTCAAGTTATATAAGAGATAGTTTTTTGAAGGAATACGGACTGTATTTTGAAAAAACTAAGGCTGAGTAGCTGAATAACTAGCCTTAGATAGGAATGCTGGCCGGTGAATGCAGGTTCTTAGATTTTTCTCGGCAATTTCCCCCAAAAATCAGCCATTTTATGGTAGAATGAATAGGTATAAAATCAGTAAAAGAGGAAGAAAATGAAACGTTCTATGTACGCTGGACGTGTTCGTAAAGAACATGTCGGACAGGAAATTACTTTGAAAGGTTGGGTTGGCCGTCGTCGTGACTTGGGTGGTCTGATTTTCATTGACTTGCGTGACCGTGAAGGTATTATGCAATTGGTGATTAACCCTGAGTCAGTTGAAGCTGAAGTGATGGCAAAAGCGGAGAGTCTTCGTTCTGAATTCGTTATCGAAGTAACAGGAACGGTTGTGGAGCGTGAGCAAGCTAACGACAATATCCCGACAGGAGCTGTTGAACTGCAAGTAACCAGCTTAACAGTGTTGAACACAGCTAAGACAACTCCGTTTGAAATCAAAGATGGCATTGAAGCTAGTGATGATACCCGTCTTCGTTACCGTTATTTGGATCTTCGCCGTCCAGAAATGCTCAACAACTTCAAATTACGTGCAGCTGTAACCCACAGCATTCGCAATTATCTGGATGACTTGGAATTTATTGATGTGGAGACGCCAATGTTGACTAAGTCAACACCAGAAGGTGCACGCGACTACTTGGTACCATCTCGTGTGTCAAAAGGTCATTTCTATGCCCTGCCACAAAGTCCACAGATTACTAAGCAGCTTTTGATGAATGCTGGTTTTGACCGTTATTACCAAATCGTTAAGTGTTTCCGTGATGAGGACTTGCGTGGGGACCGTCAACCTGAGTTTACACAGGTGGATTTAGAAACCTCATTCTTGAATGAAGTTGAAATCCAAGACATCGTAGAAGGCTTGATTGCTAAGGTCTTGAAAGATACCAAAGGAATCGATGTGACCTTGCCATTCCCTCGTATGGCCTATGACCATGCTATGAACTTCTATGGTTCAGACAAACCAGATACTCGTTTTGAAATGCTTTTACAAGACTTGACAGAGGTTGTCAAGGAAGTTGACTTCAAGGTCTTCTCAGAAGCACCTGTTGTCAAGGCTATTGTAGTCAAGGGTGCGGCGGATAGCTACTCACGTAAAGATATTGATAAATTAACAGAATACGCCAAACAATTTGGTGCCAAAGGTCTTGCTTGGGTGAAAGTGGACAAGGGAGAATTAGCGGGGCCAGTTGCTAAGTTCTTGACAGGTATTACAGATAAGTTGACAGCAAGTTTACAACTTGAAGATAAGGACCTGGTCCTCTTTGTGGCAGATGAATTGGAAGTAGCCAACAATGCCTTGGGAGCTTTGCGTAACCGCTTGGCTAAGGAACAAGGCTTGATTGACGACAGCAAGTTCAACTTCCTCTGGATTGTAGACTGGCCAATGTTTGAGTGGTCTGAAGAAGAAGGTCGCTACATGAGTGCCCACCACCCATTCACTTTGCCGACAGAAGAAACAGCTCATCATTTGGATGGTGATTTGGCACAGGTTCGTGCAGTTGCCTACGATATCGTTTTGAACGGTTATGAATTAGGTGGCGGTAGCCTTCGTATCAACCAAAAAGATATGCAAGAACGGATGTTCAAGGCTCTTGGTTTCTCAGCTGAAGATGCGCATGAGCAGTTTGGTTTCTTGCTTGAAGCTATGGACTACGGCTTCCCACCACACGGTGGATTGGCTATCGGTTTGGACCGCTTTGTCATGTTATTGGCTGGTGAGGATAATATTCGTGAAGTTATCGCCTTTCCGAAGAATAACAAGGCATCTGATCCGATGACACAGGCACCAAGTACGGTTGCATCAGCTCAATTAGAGGAATTGGCTTTAGACATTACACTTGAAAATGAATAAATTTTTCAGAAAACAGCGTGTACGCTTTTTAAGAAAGGCCAGAAAGAATAAGTTTTGGTCGGTCATTTTGGGAATTTCTCGGGAAAAATATGCTGAACGGATATCGGGGTCCATTATTTATGGACTCCTATCTAGTATTGCAGTCAATTTTTTCTTTAGACCAGGGAATGTCTATTCGTCTGGAGTTACTGGTCTTGCACAAATTGTTTCTGCTCTGGCAGCTTCTTACGCTGGTTGGAGTGTACCGATTGCGGTGGTCTACTACGGTCTGAACATCCCCTTGCTTATCTTAGCTTGGTATAAAATTGGTTATAAATTTACTATCTTTACTTTTATTACGGTATCGTTTAGTTCTTTCTTTATTCAATTTATGCCACCAGTTACTCTGACGACAGATCCTTTAGTCAATGCTATTTTTGGTGGTCTTATGCTGGGAACTGGGATTGGCTTTGCGCTTAGGAACAATGTATCCAGTGGTGGTACTGATATTGTCTCTATTATTATTCGCAAGAAGACGGGACGTCAAGTTGGCTCCATTTCCTTGATTGTCAACATTATGATTATGTTGATTGCAGGGATGACCTTTGGCTGGCAATATGCCCTGTATTCAATGGTTGCGCTGTTTATCTCCAGTCGCATGACAGATGCGATTTTCGTGAAACAAAAACGGATGCAGGCCATGATTATCACCAATCATCCTGAACGAGTCATTAAGAAAATCCATAAGAAGCTCAATCGCGGTGTGACCATTATCAACGGTGCTGAGGGTGCTTATAACCATGAGCAAAAGACGATTCTCATTACCATCATCACTCGTGCAGAGTTCAATGATTTCAAGCATATTATGAAAAAGGCAGACCCCAAAGCCTTTGTATCGGTAGCTGACAACGTTAATATTATTGGTCGGTTTGTGGAAAGTGACTGATTGACAAACACTACATGTAGGAGTAAAATAGTATTTACAGTCTACATGTAGTGTTTTTATTATAAAGAGGAAATGTATGAAGAAGAAAATATATTTGGTTTACATTAGTTTGAGTGGCAATACAGAAAGTTTTGTGAAACGCCTAAAGTCCTTTTTCCAATTTCAAACTGACTGGGAGGTTGAACTGGTCCATGTTAAAGATTTGGTCAAGCGGGATATTCCTTTCTATCAGCTAGATGCACCCTTTGTCGCCTTTTTACCAACCTACTTAGAAGGTGGAAATGGAGTGGACAACGGAGATGTGGAAATTCTGACCAATCCTCTCGGAGATTTTATCGCTTTGGGGACCAATGCAGAGCTCTGTCTGGGTGTCGTTGGCTCAGGCAACCGCAATTTTAACAACCAATATTGTCTGACTGCTAAGCAATATGCTGAGCGATTTAATTTTCCTGTTATAGACACCTTTGAACTTAGAGGGATGCAGAATGACATTGAACGCATTGGTCGGAAGATAATGGAATTGATGTAAAGAGCCTCAACTCAGCTTTATGCTGGGTTGTTTTTTTGTCACACAAAAAAACTCACCAGCGTGACTAGTGAGTTTTAAGGAGATTATGAAAAATATTTAGGATTGACTATAGTATACCTCAGACTATATCGTGTTTCATCGGTCTAAAGTCCTATTTGTCTTCTAAAATGCAAATACTCTGTCCTGCAATCGTGATTTCTTGCTGATCACACTCTTCGACTGGAGGATAGTTGTAGAGAACTGTCTTATTTTTTTCACGTTCATAGGTAAAGTCGCTATCCGCAAAGTTGATGATAAATTGAATGGTCTTTTCTTCACTTGTCACTTGATAGCGAAGAACATATTCAGTTAACCAGTAGAAATCACAAGTTTCTTGGATACTTTCGTAGTTATCCTGGCTGAGTATTGGATTATTTTTACGGAAGGTAATTAATTCCTGAATGAACTCGATATGTTCCTTATAGCGAATAGCTCGTGTCCAGTCCAGACGGTTGATACGGTCAGGGACATTGTAAGTATTATCTATTTCATCTTTTGTACGGAAAAATTCCTGTCCGCTGTGAATGAAGGCCATACCCTGAGAGATTAAGATGAGCTGGAGACCAAAACTTGCAGCACGTTTTTGCTGTTGAGGTGTCCAGTTTGGATTCTCAATATGGAAATAGTCAAATGCTGTAGCATTATCATGGCATTCGATGTAGTTGAGGGACTGTTGAGGCGTTAAGAAATGGCTTAATCGGCTACCAGTCAGGAGATGTTGTACCTTTTCGTGCAATTGTTTATCTACTAGACGGTTTGGATTGAGCAAGAGTTTCTTAAAGGTATCACGGTAATCGTCATTGAAGAAGCTGATTTCAGGTAATTGCTCTGCATTATACTGGTGAGCCAGCTTTTCAAATTCGAGGCCTGTTGCCATTTTCCAGCCTTCACCATAGAGGTAGACATTTGGGTAAATGGCAGATAATTCAGTTTGAATCTGGTTGATTGTTTCGCTATCTAAAATACCCATAAGGTCGAAACGGAAGCCATCAAAACCATAGAGTTCTAGCCATTGGCGAAGGGATTGTTTGATGTAGTTGCGGACCATACTGCGCTCGCTGGCAACGTCGTTACCGCAGAATGTCCCGTCTGTTCGCATGCCGTGGTCATCATAGCGATAGAAGTAGCCTGGAACGATGAGCTCAAATGCGTACTTTTCAGCATGATAGACGTGGTTGTAAACAACGTCCATAATAACGGAAATATCTGCATCATGGTAGGCCTGAATAGCTTCTTGTAGCTCTAGAATACGTGCGTAAGGATCATTTGGTTGGCTAGAATAGGAACCTTCTGGCAGATTGTATTGCATAGGGTCGTAGCCCCAGTTGTAAACAGCTTGGGGTTTATTTTCATCCACACTGCCAAAATCATAAACAGGCAATAATTGAATATGGGTAACGCCTAGTTCTCTGATGTAATCCATTCCTAGCTTCATGCCATCCATGGTAGGAGACTCTGTCAATCCGAGAAATTGACTGCGGTGCTTGAAACCAGCTTCTTTTTGCCATGAGAAATCACGGACGCTCATTTCATAGATAATGGCCTGAGAGATAGGTCGTTGGGTCTTAGCACGACGGATTTTATGAAGTTTATCTGGATTGATAACGTAGCTGTCACCTGAGTTGGCTGTGGAAGACAGGGCGTAGGGATCGTGAACGGAAATCCATTCACCGTTTACTTTGTGGAGATAGTGATAGCTGTGCGCTTCTAGGTCTCCTTCAACAGTAATTTCCCAAACTCCTTTTGCTCCCTTAGTCATTGCATGTGGGTTTCCTTCTAGAACAAGAAAAACTTGCTTAGAAATCGGTGCCCATAGCTTAAAGGTTGTTGCCTCTGGTCGATAGGTTGCTCCCAAGTCTTGCCCATTGTATGTATAACTTTGTTCAAAAAGTGTCGAGCGAACAATATGACCATAGCCGAGTTCAGCTTTATTACGGTCCTGGTCGTAGATGGTATAGTCCTTGTCCAATGTCAATGCATGGAGGCTGGTTAGATAATAGATAACGAGATTATCTACTTCTAGACAGGAATGGATAAAAAGTTGAGACGTAGCATCATTTGATTCGAGTGAGAAGCTCATATGTTCGGAGTCGAATCGTTTTTCCATGACCAAGCGAATAGTTGCTACATCATCAAGGAATGCTTGGAATTGTCGTAATGCCATGAGCCAAAAGGCTCCTTTCTAAGTTAGAGTTCGGTAATGGTATGTGGAATGACACGTCGGTAGCAGACTTGCTTGTCTTCCTTGTTGTCATTGATGATTTGGTGGAGAGTATTGAATGCGACACGTCCTAGTTTAATAGCGTGGACGTCAACGTAGGCTTCAATATCTAGTTTTGGCTTGACGGAGTCGAAAGAAATGATAGGAAGTTTGACTCCGACTTCGTTGAGATATTTGACAACACCTTCGGCAACGGAAGTGTCGGTTGTGACGATTGCATCCAGGTCTTGTTTGAGTAATTTCTTAGAAATTTTATAGGCACTGTCTTCGAGAAGGAAGCCAGATACAAACTTGACCTTGTTTTCATCCAGGGGAATATTATGCGATTTAAGGGCGTTCTTGTAACCTGTATAACGGTCTTGAGATACGACCAACTCTTTGTTACCAGCGACGAAGGCAATGTTTTTGTAACCTTTATTGATGAAGTAGTTGGTAGCTTCAAAGCCGGCCTGGATATTATCATTATCAACTAGTGATATGAATGGAGAATCCGCCTTACCAAGAATGAGGAAGGGGAATTTGTGTTGGATAGCTAATTGTACCAATGGATCGTCGGGCTTGGAATAGAGGAAGATGAGGCCGTCCACTCGTTTGCCGTAGACCATCTGAGAAATCGCTTCTAGACGTTGTTCTTCATTCTTTCCTGTGGAGATTTGGATGGCATAATTATGATCTGCTGCAACTTGAGAAATTCCTCGTAAGGCAGTAGGGAAGAAGGGGTTTTGATAGAAAACATCCGAGTCATCTGGCAAAACCAGTCCGATAACCTGTGTATAGCTAGAAACTAGGCTTCGAGCGTTGAGGTTTGGATGGTAGTTGAGATCCGCCATGGCTTTCCTAACCAAGTCTTTCGTTTTTTGGCTAATGGCAGAGCTATTTTGAATGACACGAGTAACTGTAGATGGCGAGACACCAGCTAATTTAGCCACATCTTTGATGGTTGCACGCATATAGACCTCCTAGATTTCATCTCTGAATTTTGTTTTGAAAAATACCCATAACAAGCATAGCACAAATAGGATATTTTGTATGGTTAGAAGGGTAGTCACAGGTTGACCAAATAGTCCAATTAGACAGGCTATAAGAGTAGGCAGGCCCAGACAGTTGAGAGCAAAATTATAGCACTCTGCAAACGTTTCAAAATGGAAGAAACGAGACTTTTTAGTCAAAAAGAGGAAGAAGCTGGCTCCTAGTAGGATGAAGAGTAGGTTTGTTGTTAAAATAAAGGTCGAAATAAGAGTGATGGACAGTCCGACAGCTGCTCGGTTGGCTTGATACCATTTTTTAGAGATGGCTGCAGTTAATGTTTCCTTACTAGCAAAATCGTCAGTATTCAAATCTTCATAAGTCAATTCGCTTAGAATATCACTTCCTTTACGAATAGTTAGAGACTGATTGGCGAATTGATAAGTAAAGTCAGAACTAGAGCTAACAGTATCACCAAATGTCACTTGCTCCCAGTTAGTATTTCCAGTATAGGTTAGGTGGTTGTTTTCGATGACTGCATGTTGACGGAGGTCATCTACGACCTGATCTGTCAGAGGTGAATAGATACCTTCTACGAAATTTTCTAAAGGATAGGTTTCGAGATTGACAGTCTGTAGGGAGCTCGGAATGAGCAAGAGCGCCACTAAAAAAAGCGTTGTAAACAACCGTTGCCAAAGGTTCATTAGTCTACGATTGGCAAACATATTTCTTGGAGAGAAGATACTAGAAAAATAGGAAAAAGGATATGGGAGCATTCGTTGGACCTTTCATAAATATCAATGTTTCCCCTAAAAAGGGAAAAGGTGGGACAGGGTTATCCCTTGTCGCCACCGCTTGTTAAACCAGATACAAAGTTCTTTTGTAGGAAGAAGAATAGGATACTGATAGGGAGGGCAATAAGAATGGCACCTGCCGCAAAGTAGGCAATCTTCATATTTTTCACATCACTGATGAAGGTTTGAAGGCCGACAGCTACAGTATAGAATTCTTTTTCACGAAGCAAGAATTTGGATAGGATGTAATCTCCAAAAGGTCCCATGAAGGCCCAGAGCGCTTGTACAGCAATCATTGGACGAACGAGTGGGAGGACGATTTGCCAGAAACGTCTGAAGTGACCAGCGCCGTCTAGTTTTGCAGATTCATCAAGTGAGATTGGCACCGTATCGAAGTAGCCTTTCATGAGCCAAGCGTTCATTGGGATACCACCACCGACATAAAGGAAGATGAGGAACCAGCTTTGGTTGAGTGCATTGAGCATGAGGGCCATAACGAAGAAGGCAGTAAGAGCAGCCATGGTTGGTACCATTTGGATAATCAAGAAGAAGACCAAACTCTGCTTACGAGCGATGAAGTTATAGCGACTATAAGCGTAACCCGCTAGTACCACTATACTTGTTTGAATAACCATTGTCAAGAGAGCAATGATAAGCGTATTGAGGTACCAGGTTCCGTATAGAGTCTCGCTAAAGAGCTTGCTGAAATTGTCTAGTGTAAAGTTGATATTGCTATCCAATTTGAAGGCAACCACGTTACCAGACTTGAAGGCGGACATGATTGTAATCAAGAGAGGATAGATGATGATAACAGACAGAATAATCAGATAGAGATAGGTTAAGGTCTGATTGATTCTACGTCTAAATTTTACAGATAATTTCATCTTATACATCCTCCATTTCAAAAGCATTTAGTTTTTTGAAGGCAATCATGGAAATACTGATGACAATCATTGAGATAATCAATGTAACTGCTGCCGCCATTGAGTATTGAGGTGATGTACCTGTGGTTAATTTATAAATCCATGAAATCAAGATGTCAGTTGAACCTGCTCCACCACCGACGCTACCAGGACCACCATTGTTGAAGAGGTAGATGATAGAGAAGTTGTTGAAGTTGAAGGTGTATTGACTGATTAGTGTTGGAGCTGCTACTGCTAAAATCATCGGAAGGGTGATGTTACGGAATTTTTGAATGGCACTTGCACCATCAATGTAAGCAGCTTCATACAAGTCGTTTGGAATGGATTGCAAAATACCTAAGGTCAAAACATAGATATAAGGGAAACCAAGCCAAGCCTGCATCATAATGAGGGCAACTTTAGTCCAGAATGGGTCGGTCTTCCAAGGGATAAGGAAATTATCGATGAATGGTAGGAATTTGCTCAAGAATGGCAATACCTGTGTGTTAATAGCACCGACACTATCGTTGAACATGTTACTAAAAGTCAAGATAGTTACGAAGGCAGGAACAGCCCATGGGAGCAAGAAGATAACACCGAAGATACGTTTTCCTTTGATGAATGGTTGATTTGCGATGATGGCTGTCAAGATACCGATAACAATTTGAGCTGTTGAAGCGCAGAGTGCCCAGATAATTGTCCAGCCAAGTACAGAACCAAATGCGGTACGGAATGTGCTTAGTTTCCAGATGTTTGTAAAGTTGGTAATACCAATCCAATCCAACAATGCGCTTGGTGGCAGGTGTTTGAAGTCGTAGTTTGTAAAGGCGATAAACAATGTAACGACAACTGGGAAGATGATAGCAAAGGTCATCGCAATATATGATGGGATAATCAAGAGATATGGGAAACCATTCTCATAGATACCTTTTACCATTTCTTTTAATGTGGTAGCCACTGGCATCCCTGAATTCCATCGTTTCGCAGTATCACGTGCGTCTTTTAGGTTGAGTGCATAGAAAGCGAGATAGACAACTGTGATAATTAAGTGGAAAGAACCACGAATCAGCATGAATAGCGAATTATCTTGTCCACGAACACTACCGAGGGTAATCAAGTTGCCTAATTCACCAGCTGCAATAGCAATAAAATAAACAAGGAAGGCAAGCGTAACACCTAAAAAGATGTATCCTTTGGCTTTTTGTTTATTGTAGATTTGTCCGAGACCAGGGATCAGGGACAAAAGGAGTGCCTTACCTGGATTTTGTTTCATAGTCATAGTCTCCTTATATAGCTTCTGAATAGATGGTGGATGTTATCGTCATTTGGTTTTTCTTTTATTACTTCGTTAACTCGCCTTGCCTAACTTCAGTTATGCCTGCGACTCATTGCCTCGTACTAAAAGTAAACTAAAAGACTATATCTATTCAGTTTATCGTTAAGTAATAAAGTAGACTGGGAAGAGAACTCCCAGTCCAACTTTAAACTTGACTAGTTGCTGTGTTTTTGAGCAATTTCGTCTGCAATAGCTTTCACAGCGTCTGTTGCAGCAGTCTTAGCGTCTTTTGAGCCACTTGCAGCTTCGAAGAGCATGTTACCAGCTGGTGTCCAAACTGAACCCATTTCTGAGATGTTTGGCATTGGTTGAGCTGAAGCAAACTGGTTGATAACTGCAGTTGTCAATTCGTCTTTTTTGCTTACAGCATATTCACGAGCTTCAGTGTTAGCTGGAACTTCGTTTGTAGCGTCGTAAAGTGCTTTTTGTTGGTCTGTAGCAGTCAAGAAGTCAACAAACTTTTGAGCCATTTCTTGGTTTTTAGCGCCTGCTGGAACAACCCATGCTTTACCACCACCGAATGCTGAGTAGTTTTTGCCGTTTACAAGAGTTGGTATTGTTGCAACACCATAGTTTACACCAGCTTCTTTATATGAAGCTGCTTTCCAAGGACCTTCGATGATAGCAGCTGCTTTACCGTCTGTAAATTGAGTGTTAATCAAGTTGTTTGCAGCAGTACCGTCTTGAAGACCTTGAGGCCATTTTTCGTACCAAGTTTTAGCGTATTCAATTGCTTTGATGGCACCTTCATTAGCAAGTCCGATGTCTTTTGGATTTGTACCATTTTCACCGAATACATAGCCGCCGTAACCAGAAAGAAGTCCGTATGTATAGTAGAAATTCGTCCAGTCAGCTAGGAATGCTGAAGTTTTACCCTCTTCACCAGCAAATGCGTATTTACTGTCTTTAGCAAGTGTTTCAAGTTCTGCAAATGTTTTAGGAGCTTCAGTCAACAAGTCTTTGTTGTAGTAAAGAACAAGTGTTTCGATAACCGCAGGTGAACCGTAAACTTTACCACCGTTTGTTACAAGAGCAGTTGTTGTGTCATCTGCTTTGCTATCATCTGCAAGAGTCAATTCAGATAGTTGACCTTCAGAACCAAGGCTACCTACACGGTCGTATGGTGCCATCATAACGTCTGGGGCTGAACCTGATTGGTTATCCAATGATAAGTTATCCAAACCAGTTAAAGCATCACCAGTTTTAACTGTAACAGATACACCATTTTCTTTTTCGAAGCTAGCTTTGACATCGTTGATGTAAGATTCATAACCTTGGTCAACGTAGACAGTCAATTCTTTGCTACCTTCAGCAGACTTAGATGCCTCTGTTGATGAACCTGAGTTTGAGCATGCAGCTAAAACAGCAGTTGATGCAGCAAGAAGAGCAACGCTCTTAAGGAGATTGTGTTTCATTTTCTTCCCTCCGAAGATAAATAGTTTTGTGTGACGCTTGCTTTGCGCAAACGTTTTCCTAAGTTGACTTCATTATACACTAGATTGAATCCGTTTGCAAGCGTTTTTATAAAAATTTTTAAAATTTTTTTTGAGTTTAAAAAAATATAAGAATTTTTTTGCACATATTAATGAAAAGAAATATGGAATGGCATGTGAACTAACAGAATTAAATGGAAATTTCTTGATTTGTTACCGTTTTCAGTATATAATAAAAAAGAGAAAACGTTTGCGTTGTGCAAGCGGATTAGATAGGAGAACTTATGAAAGTAAGACAGAGTGGTGTGCTGATGCACATTTCATCATTACCAGGGAAATATGGAATTGGTTCCATGGGACAATCGGCTTATGAATTCGTTGATTTTTTGGTAAGAACTAAGCAACGCTATTGGCAAATCTTACCTTTGGGAACAACCAGTTATGGAGATTCTCCTTACCAGTCATTTTCAGCTTTTGCAGGGAATACTCATTTTATTGATTTCGATATATTGATTGATAAAGGCTGGCTGGCAGCAGAGGATTTACAAGGTGTTGACTTTGGGCAGAATCCTACAGAGGTAGATTACGCAGCTGTTTTTTATGCTCGCCGTCCATTACTGGAGAAGGCGGTTGCCAACATGAAGGCACAAGGCTTGCCAGAAGATTACTGGATGTTCTTAGGGGAGAATGACTTTTGGATTCATACCTTTGCGGAGTATATGGCTATAAAAGAGCATTTTGATCTCAAACCTTGGACAGAGTGGGAAGATCAAGGGGCGCGCTTACGTTACCACGATACCTTGGAATATTATCGTCACTTGTTAGCAGATCGAATTGATTATCACCGCATTACACAATATTTATTCTTTTCACAATGGAAGGCTTTAAAGGCTTATGCCAATGCCAAAGGTGTTGAGTTTGTTGGGGATATGCCAATTTATATCGCGGCTGATTCTGCCGACATGTGGGCTAATCCACATTTCTTTAAAACGGATGAAGAAGGCAAGCCGAGTGTGGTTGCAGGATGCCCACCAGATGCCTTTTCGGAAATTGGTCAGCTTTGGGGCAATCCGATTTATGATTGGGAAGCGATGAAGCATGACGGATTTACTTGGTGGGTTGCTCGTTTACGTGAATCCTTTAAGATATACGATATGGTACGTATCGACCACTTTATCGGCTTTGCCTCTTTCTGGGAAATTCCAGCAGGTGAAGAAACTGCTGTAAACGGTTACCGTGTCGAAGCACCAGGTTTTGAATTATTTGATACAATCAAACGTGAACTTGGTGATTTAAATATTATTGCTGAGGATCTCGGTTCTGTGACGGACAAGGTTATCCAATTGCGTGATACGACAGGTTTTCCTGGTATGAAAGTCCTGCAATTTGCCTTTGACCCTGAGGGCGACAGCATTGAAATGCCACATAACCATCCTAATAATGTGGTGGCATATACGGGAACCCATGACAATGATACGATTCTTGGCTGGTACGAAAATGAAACGACTCCTGCTTCACGTGCATTCTTAGATAAGTATAGCAATCGACGCGATGATGAAACGGTCCATCACGCCCTCTTCCGCCTGCTCTTTGGTTCGCCTGCCTTTATGGCGGTGGCTACTATGCAGGACCTACTTGGTTTGGATGGTTCAGCTCGCATGAACTTGCCAAATACGCTTGGTGGTAACTGGACTTGGAGAATGACGGCAGATCAATTGACACCAGAGATTGAAGCGGAATTGCTAGACCTTACAGAAACCTATCGTCGGGTTAATGTGCATTTAGTTGATGAGAAGTCATAATAAAATGAACTCCTCTAAGCAGTGAACTTAGAGGAGTCTTTGTTATCTCTGTTGTCGGACATAGAGCCAGTAGCGAATCCAGTAGTAGATGGTGTAGAGTAGGCAGGCTACGATAGTCCAAATGAAAAATGTATTCAGTACTTTAGCAAGACTTGGCAATAACCAGTTAATCAGTAGAGTGACTACAAAAATAATCACTCCGATATAGGTGGGCAATTTCTTCATGAGCTTTCCTCCTTTGAACTTAGTATAACAAAATTATATTTGCAGTCAAATGAAATATATGATTGACAATATAAAAATATGAGTATAAAATATAGAAAAAAGGAGGCTATTATGAAAAGACCAATTCATTTGTATATCTTTGTTGTGCTGTCATCTATTGCGAGCGTAGTGCGTGTCTTTAATGTGTTTTTTGCGAAGTACGATGAGGCAGCTGTGCGTCAATTGTTGCAGAATTTTAATGTAGAGGGGCTTGATGAGGTATATTTTACCTATATGAGAGAGTCTGTCAATTTCCAAACGAATCTTGTCAATAAGGCATTTGCAGTTGTGTTATTACTTGCTGTGATTGCGACGATTGTACTGCTTTTCCTCAAGAAAAATGAGCAGGCTTCTTATGCCTACCTGGGTTATCTTTTTGTAACTCTCTTATTTTCGACCTATGCTTTTATTGGTGAGAAAGGGTTGAGTCAAATTTATACTGATTCAGTTATGCGTCAGTCAGTAGAGGCGCAGGCAATGATGAATTATATTATTCGAGTTGTCCTATTTGCTATCTATTTTGGGGTAACTATTTTCTTCCATCTGCGTAAACCGAAAGAAAAACCGAGCACAGCTATTAATTCGACAGATATTTAATGAAAAGAGACTGGGCAAAAACTAGCCAGTAAATAAAAAACACAGATAGATTCAAGCTGATTCTGATGAAATTCAGCCGAACTGTCTGTGTTTTTCTTTCTGCTTCTACTATCTTGGACTAATTTCTTAGCCAATTTCGTGAGATTCATGCTCATTAGGAGGAATCCTATCTCAGTTTCAACCACCTTTTGACCTCTGACATGGACTCTGCGCACGCCAAAAACACCCTTCATCCTACCAAATAC